>CAMWVV010000121.1 GCA_947177755.1 uncultured Ruminococcus sp.
GGTGTGAAATCAAGATAGGCTTAAGTTAATTTTCATTGTGTCAATACACTAGTATCATCTCTGACATGGATTAAGGTAGAATGGTACTCTTTTATTTTTAAAATGTTATATTTTGGTTCTTTTATATATAAAAAAGCACTGCGGAATATTTTTATCCTGTGATGCTTTTGGTTTGCTCCATATTATAGGAATTACTCTTCTTCTCTCTTGTGCAGATAGAGAGATTATCAACTATTTAAAAGCAAGCGTTTCATCATACATAAGTCAAATACATCTAATCTGCCATCATTACACAAATCAGCAGCTTTCCAATTAGGAAGTGTTACGTTAGGAACTACTAAAAGCCATTTCTGAAGAAGAACAACATCAGCAACGGTGAATTTACCGTCTGCATTCACATCACCTGTACAATCAGCAGTTTTATTGGAATAATAAATCGAAAGCCTGTTGGTTGAAATTTCGTACTTGAATTCATATGTACCTCCTGTGGCATTCAACACACATGCGTCTTCTGAGTTAACTAAAACTAAGCGGTTTGTCGTATCTGTAATGACTGTATTGTTTTTTCCATATGATTTATCTGTTGCAAGATTATAAAGATTAAATGTATATTTGCCGGCAGATAGTTCTTTTGTAATAGTAATAACATCACTGTTATCTGTTTTCTTAAATACATCTGTTTCAGCCTGATTGTTAAATGAGCCTTTTAAATAAAAAGTTGAATCAGTATTTGATAATGTATTTGCAGTATTATATGTGATTGTATAAGTACCGTCGCCGCCGTTTACAAATGTCATTGTCCTGAAAGTGCCGTTTGAATTTTCTGAACCTATAATAGCGGTGGCACCTGCTTCTACAGACGGATTAACAGTAATCTTTGTACCGTTCAGCTTGACAAATTTTGCATTTGTTGTATCACCCATAACAATATCACCATCAAAATTTACTGTGTACGAAGTTATTGTACTTGATAATTCTACTGTAGCTCCGCTTTTTGCAATACCGCCGGCAGTGTTGCTGTTAGAGGTATTATTTGCGTGAAGTGTTAAGTTCAGTCCGGCAAATGACTTATCAGTTAAAGCAACGGTATTGTTGCGAAGCTTACTTTCATTAGAGGAGAAACGGATAGTTATGTCAGTAAGTTTACCGTTATTAACAGTAAAAGAGCTGTTATATCCTAAGTTTGTCAGGTAAGCAATGAAAGAAGCATATTTATTGTTGTCTAATACTACAGATGTTGTTCCTGATGCACCTTGTGGATAGCAATAGAGGGTATTGCTTGCAGAATCATAATATACTCTGCCTGGTCTTGTAAGATTTGATGAACCGGATACCGGGTCAAGAATACGATATGTACCATTTGTAAGAACCGCTGGCACGTTTGCAGACGGAGTAATTGTATTATCCTGTTCAGAAAGATAGAAGCTGTCAATCGGGTTATAATTCATGCTTGTAACAAGCTTATCCCAATTATCTGACAGTTTTACTTTCTTTGTCACTGAAATTCCGCCGGGCATAACCTGTGTTTTATTTCTGGAGCTGTCGCCTGTAACGATTATATTAGTATTACCCTTTATCATTGTGGCGACAGTATCTATTTCAGAATATGTTATACCATTCATCCAAGGCGGAGAAGCTGTAGACTTTGCATCTTCTGACTCAGTGCATTTCAGCTCATTATAAACCTCATCAAATGATTTGGTGAGTGCGTCATCTGTGTTTGCATAATAATAAGCATATGTACGCATCCAAAGCGGACGTCTTGCGTTCTCAATAAGAGCATTTTCGAGAGAATCCTTAGACTTATATTTTGTCGCCAAAGCTGATGCTACAGACTCTGTAATAAAGATAAGACGATGAGTATTAGCATTATCCTCTACAGAAGCACTACCAAGAGCATCAAGATTTTTTTCTGTAATATCCCACGCAAGTACTTTCATAATTTCTTCCGGCAAATCTGTAGCAGGTGTAACATTATTACCCCACATAGAGAATGATAACGCTGTAATAACATTGTCATTGAGCTGATAGCCCTTTTCTACATGATGCGGTTCCCAGCCAACATTAAGGCAGGCTTCGTCATTTTCGGAGAAAACCAACGGCTGAACATTACCGAAAGCGTTTGTGCGTTCAATACCTGCCAGATTGATAAGAGTAAGCTCCATAAAGCGTCCGATTGCAATATTGGTTTCTTCAGTAGTCATGCCCTGAGTATTATCTATTCCAATCTGGCGTGCAACAGGACCGTTTACATACATCATAGGGGTAAGTTTTCCTGATTTCAGCGAATTAAGATATTCACTGTCGCTTAACGCTTCTACAAATGCAACACATACAGGCAAGTGTTCCGGTGAACAGCCTGCCATAATCGCATTTGCCGCAATCTGATAAGTTTTCACCTTCCTTCCGTTCACGGTAGCCACTACATCGTTATATCCGTAAGAAGAATAACCGATAAACTTTTCTGCTTTTATCTTAGTCGGCGGTACTACAGGCAAGCCGTCTGTCATACCATTCTCTTTAAAATATTCCTCTACCTGCTCATATGTTCCGGTAAACAGCGGAGGATAGGACTTGTCATATCTGCTGTTTGGAGAAATGACAGGGAATCTGTTGTTTTCCGGCTCAATCAAATCGTATTGGTCTTCAAGAACGCCGATACTCTGATATGTTTTTCCCTGTGCTTCATATTCATCTTCGTAACCGTCCTTCAATACAGCTGCATTAGCTGAAAGAGAAACAGACATAGAGCTTATTACAATCGATAAACACGAAAGCACGGAGACCACACGTTTAAAATATCTGAACTTCATAATATCACCCTTTCTGTTTTTATTCCGAAAGATTATAATTTCCAATCGGGCTGTATCCTTCATTCGCAACCAAAGTATCCCAGTTACGTGGAAGATTAACATTAAATGAACAAGTGTCACCGCCCGGCAGAATTTGTACCTGACTGCTTATGTCGCCACCTGTTATTACAAATCCCGTATTGCTTGATTCAATAGTCTGTGTTGTATCAATTGTTTCAAATGGCACAAAACCTCTGAGCCATTCCGGCACAGGTGTCTGGGAAACATAATCCCGTTCAACATTTTCGGTAGAAGCTCCGTTCTTGATGTCATTATAATGCTGGTCAAAGGTGGTGTTCATATGTATCTTTGAGCCTGTATTAGCCCAGTAATGTGCATATGTACGCATCCAGAGAGGTCTTCGTGCCGTATCTATAAGAGTGTTTTTTAATTCTGTCTTTGAGCTACAGCCTTTTGCAATGGTTGTGGCTGCATCTTTTGTGAGCCAAATCATACGGGCTTCACGAGGGTTAGTATTACCGAGACCGTTTTGTTGTTTTTCGGTAACGTCCCATGACAGAAGCTGAATTGCCTTGTCTGCGTCTGTTGTACCGAGGTCTATCGGGTTGCCCCAAGTAAGAGTAGAACCACAGGTTACTACACTTGTGTTGAGGTCATAGCCCTTTTCAACATGATAAGGATTCCAGCCTATATCAAGACAAGCCTGCTCATCTTCGGCAAATGCTACAGGCAGCATATATCCGAAAGTACCCATTCGGTTTTCTTTAATCTTATATCCAGCAAGATTAAGCATAGCAAGTGACACAAATCTTCCTAAGAGCTTGTTGGCTTCCTGATTTATCATTCCGTTTTCGTAAGAAATGCCGAGCTGTCGGGCTATAGGACCGCTTACAAGAACATATGGAGTCCAGCCGTGAGTACTTGCCAGCGACTTATAGAAATTACCGTTTGCAAAGCATCTTGTAATTGCAATACATAATGGCATATACTCAGGCGGACAGCCCGCCATAATTGCGTTTACTGCAACATGATAAGCGAGTATTTCTCTGTTGGCAGGAGGCACATCCTGTACCTTACCGTTTACCGTATTAACAATATCTGTAGCCTTATATGTAGTATATTGCAGATAATATTCGACCTTTTCTCTGGTGGGAGGCACAACGGGAAGACCGTCGGACATCTCGTTTACCTCGTAGAATTGCTGAACACGTTCGTGAGAGCCTGTAAAGACAATATCATCATAGTTTACACCGGCAACATCTCCTGCAATTCTGTCCTTTTCCGCCTGAGTGATTTGTGTAGTAAGAGCTTTTACAATCTGAGGATATAAAATTTCACGTGCCTTTTTCTGCTGTACTTCTGTTGTATCGCTTGCAAATGCTCCAGGATATGCAGCTGTTCTTACAACAGGTATGCCTCTGTTATAGCCTGTTGACTCAATCTGAGGAACAAATGCCTCAGCTCCGACCACAACAGCAGGAACTCCTGCATATTCGGCAGCAAGTCCGTTGCCTGTTTCCTTTACTGTACAGATACCACAGCCACAGTTTCCCGAAATTACAGCGTCAATGTTGTATTCCTTGAGTTTCTGCTGAAACTCCTTGGATTTGTCACTGATACTGTTAGGATTAAATGTACCGCTTTTTCCGATTTCATCTGTCATATAGAATGTTGTACAGCCGTATTCCTCTTTAAGCATATCACTGATAACCTGATGTGTTACAGAAGCAGAAAAACTTCCTCCAACAAGAGCTATCCTTTTGCCTTTCAAGGAATCAAGACGAGCAGGCTGTTCAATAGGAGTGATTGATGAACCCGTCGGAACAGGTGATAAAATCTGATATTCATTCCTGACCGGTTCAGCATTTGAAGCTTCAACCTCGACCGCCAGACTTGACACTGTATTCGTAAAAGTAACGCTGGTTATGCATGATGCCACAAGCACAACTGACAGCAACCGTTTAAAAAGATTGTGTTTCATGAAATCTTCCTTTCATTTTAATATAGTATATCAGTATAAACTATAATTATTAAAATCAGATTAAAAAATCTGTAAAATATAAAAAAATCTGTTCAGTTAACAATATTCATTGTCTGAACAGATTCTTATTTTCAGATTAATTTATTTATTTTTTGACAGATAAAGTGTAAAACAACTGCCCTTTCCGAGCTCGCTTTCAACCTTTATCGTACCTCCGTGTTTTTTAGCTATTTTTAAAGCTATCGGCATTCCCAACCCATAACCGTTGCTGTTACGTGACGAATCATATTTAAATAAACGTGTAAACACTTTCTTCTTTTCATCTTCGGTCATACCGATACCATTATCCTTTACCTTTACAAAAACAAAGCCGTCTATCTCGCCGGTTTCAACCTCGATTACTGCATCATCACGACTGAATTTTACAGCATTTGAAATCAGATTTGTTATTGCTATCGTAACAAGATTAATATTTCCTGATGTTTCTGATGTACTGATGTTCGTTACCTTAAACCTGATTTTACAATCGGGCAATTTGTACTGTTCAGCTTCACATACAGCAGACACAATTTCCATTAAATCAATAAATTCCTGCATATCCTCTTTGTCGCCCGATTCAAGACGAGACAGCATAAGCAGTGTAATAACAAGTTCCTGCATTTTTTGTGCCTGTTTTAAAATCACTTCAAAAGATTTTTTCTCTTCAGCAGAAAGTTCCATATTATTCAGCACATACTGACTTTGAGCCTTAATGACGGAAATCGGAGTTTTTAACTCATGTGCAACATCTGAAGAAAACTGTTCCTGCTGAGAAAAAATCTCATTCATACGGTCTAACATACGATTGTTAGCTTTTATAAGAGAGTTGATTTCCTTATAATGTCCGCTTTCTTCCATATGTTTATCTGAAAGCTGTGAAGTGCCGATTTTCGCTACACTCGTTTCCATAGTTTTTATAGAATGTCTGAATCGTTTCAGAGCATACAGCATTGCCATAGTTAAAACTGCAAATATAACTGTCGCTCCTCCAAAAGAAATAACCCTGATAGGAATGTAATTTCTGAGAACATCATTTTCGCTGACATATGCCCGTACAAATCCGTTAGCAGACATAGTATATTTTATATCTCGGTCAATATAGTAATATGAAACTTTCCCCGCCATGACTTTCGCAGGTGCAATCGACCTGTTGGTATCAATTCTTACTCCGTCCGGAGCTGAACCCCATATGACATTCCCTTTGTCATCAATAATAACAATGTACATATCAGGGTATTTTTTCTCGATTTTACTTTCGTCAACACTGAGTACACCATTATTACTTATGATATTATCTGAAAGACTGGTAACTTGTCGTGAAAGACTGCTTCGGATATCAAGTTCAACTGACTGAGTAATGTATAAATGAACAAATAAAGTCATAATGGAGAACATTATTATTTCGGATATAAACCATATTGTCATTATGTAGGTCATAACAGACCTGTTTTTCATTCTGCTTTTAATTGGTAACCAACTCCTCTGACAGTGTGTATCATCTTTTTGTCATATCCATTATCAATCTTTTTACGCAGATAGCGTATATACACATCTATAACATTTGAACAATTTTCGCTGTCAAATTGCCACAAGTTATTTTCAATCTGCTCTCTTGTCACAACTAATTCTTTGTTCCTTACAAGATACAACAACAGCTGAAATTCCTTTGCAGAAAGTGAGATTGGCTTATCTTTGCGAAAAACTGTATAATCATTACAGTTAATAATAAGCTCACCGCAACGATAGATATTTTCACGGGTTTCGACCTTTTTTCTTAGCATTACACGAATACGAGCCAAAAGCTCATCAAAGTCAAATGGCTTTGAAATATAGTCATCTGCCCCTGAATCCAGTCCATGAATAATGTCTTTTTTTGAATCTCTCGCAGTAAGAAACAGTATAGGGGTCTGGATTCCCTTGCTTCTGATTCTTTCAAGCACATAAAAACCGTCAAGTTTCGGGAGCATAATATCAAGTATTGCACCATCATATTCTCCCAAAGATAAATACTCATACGCCTCTTGCCCGTCAAAGCAAGAGTCAACAACATATCCATTTATAGTTAATGTTTTTGTTATTATTTCATTTAAGTCTCTTTCATCCTCAACCACAAGCAATTTCATGACTTGTATCCTCCTTATAATTGTACATATCATTTTTCTTTTAGAGAAACACTTAGGCTGTTTGGCACACTCCTTGCCCCTCTTACTGCAAAGATACCATACTTTGATTTAAGGCGGTCAAAGGTGAATATATCGGGCTTGTATTTCTTTTGCAGTCTGATTTTCATAAGCTTCTTTATCGTCAATCCCTCGGTATGAAAATCATAGAATATATCGGTTTCGGTCACTTTGCATTTGTAGAGAATAGCCGACACAGGCACACCAACATACATGAAAATTGTATCGCCTTTCTTGATTCCCGCACCTTGTTTCCGGTCTATCGCATCAGTATTATCAAATGCATGAATGATGTCAAAATACTTAGGATTGGATGGTATCAGCCATTCCTTCGGAGGACGCAGCTCTTGCTTTTTCTTTTTTGAAGCCGTCACATTGAAGCTGACATCGAGCAGATGACAGACTGCTTCAAGCCCGATAGTACCATTACAGCACAGACCATACGCATGAGTAACAAAGTGGAAACAAAGAAAAAAATGTGGTCTAATAAGAAAAAAAGAAAAGAGAAGTGCCACAATGGAAGAATTAATGGAAATGTTGGAATGCATAGAAGATAAAAGACAGCAAAACAAGGTCAGATACCTGATAAAAGAAATTGTATTGATAGTGTTCAGCTGTATAATATCAAATGTGGATGACTGGGAAGATATGGAGATATGGGCAAACCACCATATGTAATTGTTGAGGGAATATCTGCCGTATAAAATACGAAAAGCGGCAAAAAAATTAATCATATTGTGTCTGCGTGGAATCGTGAAGACGGATATAGCATGGGACAGCAGAAAGTCGATGAAAAAAGTAATGAGATCACAGCAATACCGAAGCTGCTTGATAAAATAAATATAAAAAATTCAGTTGTAACAATAGACGCAATGGGGACACA
>CAMWVV010000122.1 GCA_947177755.1 uncultured Ruminococcus sp.
GTTAATTACTGGATTGAAGAATTTAAAATTGACGGTATCAGATTTGACGCTGCCGACTGTCTTGACTTTGATTTTATCAAGAGAATAAGTAATTTCTGTAAGTGCAAAAAGCCTGATTTCTGGCTTATGGGAGAAATTATTCACGGTGACTACAACAGGTGGGCTAATCCTGAGATGTTTGACAGTGTAACAAACTATGAGTGTTACAAAGGTATTTATTCTTCTCACAATGACAAGAACTATTATGAAATAGACTATTCAATTAACAGACAGTCAGGGGCAAACGGCGGTATTTACAAGAATATCAATCTCTATACTTTCGTTGACAATCACGATGTAAACCGTCTTGCAAGCACTGTCACAAATCCAATGCATCTTCCGCTTATCTATACACTTCTCTACACAATGCCTGGTATTCCGTCAATCTATTACGGAAGCGAATATGGTATACAGGGTCGCAAGGAAAATAATTCAGACGACAATCTTCGTCCGTGTCTCTATCTGCCCGACATGGAAAGGGAAAACATGACTCTTTACCGTCATATCGTTAAGCTCGGAAGAATCTACCGTGCATATCCCGCACTTCGTACAGGTGTTTATGAAAGAATGCACATAACCAACCAGCAGTTACTTTTCAGAAAGGTTCAGGGCGACCAGACCGTTTATGTTGCTCTTAACCTCGCCGATTATGAATATGACTTCAATTTCGGAACACATCTTCCTGCACTCGTTGATGTTATTTCAGGTAAGATGATTCAGGTGAACAACGGAAACGCCTGTGTGAAAATGCCGCCGTTCTCTTCAATGGTTATCGTTTCCGACGATATTGTTAACGTTGAACCTGAAAACGTTCCTGAAAAGCAGGCAGAAGAGGACAAGGACACCGAAATTGTAATAGGTGCTAAATATCGTCATTTCAAGGGCGGAGAGTATGAAGTGACGGCAGTTGCACGCCACAGCGAAACACATGAAGAACTTGTTATTTACAAATCTCTCGGAAACGGTGAAACTTGGGCAAGACCTAAGTCGATGTTTATCGGAAAAGCAGGAGAAGTAAGAAGATTTGTAAAACTTTGATTCTTTTAAAAAAGACGGTCGTTTCATACGGCTGTCTTTTTTATATTTTTTTGGAAAAATTTAAAAAAAGACTTGACAAGCCGTCTGTTTTGTGGTAAAATATTATTACCGCTTGTGAACGGGTCTTTAAAGTTGTATTCACACACACCCGTGACAGCGAGTTTATTGAAAAGGCAGGTGCCGCAGATGTACGCAGTTATTGAAACCGGCGGAAAGCAGTATCAGGTTAATGAAGGAGACGTTGTTTTCATCGAAAAGCTTGCAGTTGAAGCTGATGAAACAGTTACTTTTGACAAGGTTGTTGCTCTCGGAGCAGACGACGGAATCAAGGTAGGTACTCCCTATGTTGACGGTGCAGCAGTTGAAGCTAAGGTTATTAAGAACGGCAAGGCTAAGAAAATCACTGTTTTCACTTACAAGCCCAAGAAGGGTGAAAAGAAGAAGCAGGGTCACAGACAGCCTTACACTCAGGTTAAGATTGAAGCTATCAAGGCTTAATCATGATTCATGCAGAATTCTATAAGTCACAGGGTTTTCTGACAGGATTCAGTTTCGGTGGTCATTCGGGTTATGCGGAGGCAGGAAAGGATATTGTCTGTTCGGCAGTTTCTTCCGCTGTACAGCTTACGGTCAATATGCTTGACGGATTCGGATTTGCCCCCGATGTTTCGGTAGGCGACAACGTGATAGAATGTACACTGAAAGAATCATGTGAAGATTCGTCACGTATGCTGAACGTTTTAAAGGCTCATTTTGAGTCGATTCTTGAGGAGTTCCCTAAAACAATTAAAATCACTATTTCGGAGGTGTAAGTATGTTAAAGATTAGTATGCAGTTCTTTGCTCATAAGAAGGGTGTTGGTTCTACTAAGAACGGTCGTGACTCAGAGGCTAAGAGACTTGGTGTCAAGAGAGCAGACGGTCAGTTTGTTAAGGCTGGCAACATTCTCGTGCGTCAGAGAGGAACACACATTCATCCCGGCGTGGGCGTTGGTATCGGTTCTGACGACACATTATTTGCTACTGTAAGCGGTAGAGTTAAGTTTGAACGTTACGGACGTGACCGCAAGAAAGTTTCTGTTTACGCAGAGCAGTAAGTAACATAATAAATCCCGAGCAGTTCGCTTGGGATTTTTCTTTAAGAAATTTTCGGAGGTATAGAATGTTCGTTGATAAGGCGAAAATTAAAATAAAAGCGGGCGACGGCGGTGACGGTGCGGTATCTTTTCACCGTGAAAAATACGTTGCGGCAGGAGGTCCTGACGGCGGTGACGGAGGACGTGGCGGAGATGTTGTCTTTCAGGTGGATGACAATTTTTCCACGTTGATTGATTTCAGGTATAAGAGAAAATATGTGGCTGAACGTGGTCAGAACGGTTCTTCACGGAACTGTACGGGCAGAAGCGCACCGCCGTTAATTGTGAAAGTTCCGAGAGGTACGGTTATACGTGACGCAAAAAGCGGAAGAATTATGGCGGATATGTCGTCAGACGAGCCTAAGATTCTTGCAAGGGGCGGTGCAGGCGGAAAGGGAAATGTTCATTTTGCAACGTCCACACGTCAGATTCCGAGATTTGCAAAGCCTGGGTTCATGGGTGAGGAGTTTGAAGTGACACTTGAGCTTAAACTTCTTGCTGATGTCGGACTTGTCGGTTATCCGAACGTGGGAAAATCAACGCTTATTTCTGTAGTCAGTGCGGCAAAGCCGAAAATCGCAAATTACCATTTCACAACCCTTACACCCGTTTTGGGAGTTGTCAGAACAGATGAAGAAAAGTCTTTTGTAATGGCTGATATTCCTGGACTTATCGAGGGTGCAGGAGACGGTGTAGGGCTGGGGCATGAATTTCTGCGTCATGTTGAGAGATGTCGCCTGATAGTCCACGTTGTTGACGTTTCGGGCATTGAGGGACGTAATCCGTGTGAGGATTTTGAAGTTATAAATGCTGAACTTGCAAAGTTCAATGAAGAACTTTCAGAACGTCCGCAGATTGTCGCCGCCAATAAATCCGATATGGCGACAGAAGAACAGATAGCGGAATTTCGTAAGTATATCGAGGAAAAGGGAATACCTTTCTTCTGCATTTCCGCCGCAACAACAAAAGGTACGGCAGAACTTATAAAAAAAGTTGCCGAAGTTCTCGACACCCTTCCGCCGATAAAAGAATATGAACCCGAACCCGTTCCGCAGGCTGAGCTTGACGACATGGCAGGTGCAGGAAAGAAGTTTGAAATTACTGTCGAAGACGGCGTTTACTATGTTGAGGCACAGTGGATTCAGCCTATTATGCGTACCGTCGACCCCGACGACTACTCTTCATTGCAGTATTTCCAGCGTGTTCTTGTAAACAGCGGAATTATTGCAAAACTTGAGGAAATGGGCGTGCAGGAGGGCGATACCGTAAATCTCGAAGGTTTTGAATTTGATTTTGTTTACTGATATGGAAAGAAAATATTTAACCGAACGTGAAGTTAATCAGTATAGTCCGCTTGCACTCGCTTTTCTTGGCGACAGTGTTTATGATACGCTTGTGAGGGATTTTTTACTGCGTAAAGCAAATATGCCTGTTGCAAAACTTCACTCGGCAAAGATAAAACTTGTGTGTGCTGAGTTTCAGTCGTCCGTTTATGACATCACGGCAGAAAATCTTTCGGACAAGGAGCTTGTCGTGCTGAAGCGTGGGCGTAACGCAACAGGCAACACCGTACCGAAACACGCCGAAGCCGTCGATTACCGCAGAGCCACTGCTGTTGAATCTCTTTTAGGCTATTTGTTTCTGCTTGGCAGAAATGACAGGATAAATGAGCTGTTCGGTATTATGATGGAAAATGTTTTGTTTGATTTTTAATTTTATTTTTCAGGAGGAGATTAGACTATGAAAAAAGTTTCCGATAAAGTGAAGAAGACAAAGCCTGTTAAGGTTAAGAAGATTTCGGCAGTCCGCAAATGTCCGAATGTTTTCTGGAAAGGTGCGGGAGCAGGTTTTGTTGTTGGATTTGCATTTGGTGCGGCAATTGTCGCCGTTATTGATTATTACGACGAAAAGCACAGTGAAATCAGCCGAATTAAAAAAGCGTCTGACGAAAACTATTATTATACGACGGAATAACAGTTATTTTATAAATAAAGGAGTAATGAAGAAATGTCGGGTCATTCAAAATGGAACAATATCAAGCGTAAAAAGGAAGCTACCGATGCGGTGAAAGGTAAGATTTTCACAAAAATCGGACGTGAAATCACGGTTGTTGTAAGAGAGGGCGGTCCTGACCCAAACAACAACAGCAAGCTTCGTGACCTTATCGCAAAAGCAAAGGCGAATAACGTTCCCAATGATAACATTGAAAGAGTTATCAAGAAAGCCGCAGGCGGTGAAGATAAAAACAATTATGAAAATATGGTATACGAGGGTTACGGTCCTAACGGCGTTGCCGTAATCGTGGAGTGCCTTACCGACAACAAGAACAGAACTGCCGGAGATGTACGCCATTATTTCGACAAGTTCGGCGGAAATCTCGGCACTACAGGCTGTGTTTCGTTCATGTTCAGCAAGAAAGGAATAGTTGTTCTTGAAAATACAGGTCTTGACGAAGACGCTGTTATGGAAGATGTTTTTGACTGCGGCGGAGACGATTTGGACGTTAATGAAGAAACCGTTGAAATCGAGTGCGCTCCCGAAAACCTTCACGCTCTCCGTGAGGGACTTACTGAAAAGGGCTATAATGTAATGTCTGCCGAAATTGAACAGATTCCAGCAAATTACACAACCCTTACCGATGAAGAACACATCAGGAAAATGAATCTTCTTCTTGAACATCTTGAAGATAATGATGATGTTCAGAATGTGTATCACAACTGGGAATGCCTGCTGAGGACTGATAAATGGTAAGGATAGACAGGGTTGAAACTGATGAAGAACTGCGTGAAGTTGCGGAACTTGCCGAAAAAATATGGCATGAATTTTTTCCTGTGATTCTTTCGGAAGAACAGATTGACTACATGGTTGAAAAATTTCAGTCTTACAATGCAATGAAAGAACAGGTTTCACATCAGAACTATTGTTATTTTTCGGTAAGCGACAATGACGGTTTATGCGGATATATAGCCGTAAAGCCCGAAAAGGACAGCCGTTTTTTCCTGAGTAAGCTTTATCTCACAAAGGAAAGACGTGGAAAGGACATTGCTTCGGAAATGATGAGCCGTGTTTTTTCGGAGGCTGAAAAAGTCGGAAAAAAGACCGTATATCTTACGGTGAACAAGCATAACAGCCACGCCGTATGCGTTTACGAGAAAAAAGGATTTAAAATTATTGATTCGGTTGTGACGGATATCGGAAACGGTTTCGTTATGGACGACTATATAATGGAGTACAGACTGTAATATATTTATCCTCTCTGCAATATAATTATTTGTGAAAATAATTGCGGAGAGGATATTTTTTTATGAATACGGCAGAATTATTGTTGATTTCGGCAGGACTTGCGGCAGACGCTTTTTCCGCATCGGTCTGCGAGGGACTTAAAATGAAGAAAATAAACCGTTCGGGTACATTTCTTACGGCTTTGTTTTTCGGTGTATTTCAGGCATTAATGCCACTGGGCGGTTATTTTCTCGGTAAACGTTTTTCCGATGTTACCGAACGGTTCGACCACTGGATTGCTTTCATACTGCTCGGAATTATCGGCGGAAAAATGCTTTTTGAATCATTCGGTACGGAAAATACGGAAGATACCGTTTACCGTATAAATCTCAGAGAACTTGCTTTACTTGCGGTTGCGACAAGTATCGACGCAATGGCGGTGGGTATAGTTTTTTCCGCACAGCATTCTGATATTGTACTTTCTGTTTCTGTAATCGGAACGGTGACTTTTCTGCTTTCTCTTTTCGGTGTGATAATCGGAAACCGTTTCGGAAGTCATTGCGGAAAAAAGGCGGGAGCGGTCGGTGGGACTGTTCTGATACTTATAGGAATAAAGCTTTTTATTGAAGGTATACTGTAAAAAAACTGCCCGATATTTTCGGGCAGTTTTTCGGTTTAGTCTGTAAACTGATAAGGGAGGTCGTCAACGGTAATTGTTTTTGCTTCAACAAGCTGTATTACAAGTGCATCATTATTTGTAATGCCGTCACCGTTTCCTGTAACGTCCGCATTGATTTTTCCCTGTTCAGTCAACTTGTACTTGTCAGGGTTGGCAATTGACTGCATAATGAGTACAGCGTCATTGATACCCACATCACCGCTTTCGTCTGCGTCACCATAAGCAACAATGGGGGGATATATTGTAGATGTATCTGTTGTAGTTGTTTCTTTTGGTTCTTCGGTAGACACAGTTGTTGTGGTCTGCGTTGTAGTTGTAGTCTGCTGTGATGTGGTTGTTGTTTCGGGGGGCGTACCTTCTTCCCATACGGCAGTAAGGCTTATTCCTCCGCCTGCAATAGCCCCTTTAATCATATAAGGACTTCCGACGGGATAAACAGTACCGTCCGAATCTTTCCAGCCTGCAAGATATTTTCCGTCCTGAGTTATAGTGGCGGAAGGAGTAATTATTTCGGTATCGGTTTTACCCTTTATTTTGATATTGTTTGCGGACTTTCCGTCCTGTTTGAAAACGACGGTGTACTCTTTAGCTTCCCATACAGCAGAAAAAGTTACGTCATGGCTTGGCATTAAATATGTCGGAAAACTGGTTGAATAAATTTTATTGTCGTCATCACAAAGCCAGCCCGAAATTTTAAAGCCGTTTCGTGAAAAACGGTTATCCGCCTGAAGACCCGTAGTGGTTTTTTCCGGCTGTTCGTATTCCATGAAAGTTGCACCTACAACACGGTCGACATCGCCTACGGTATATGTGATTTTATATACTGTATTCCAGTTTGGAGTAAGAGTAACATCATGGTCATGAATGATAAACTTTTCCTGTCCTGAGAATGTATTAGTGCCGTCAGTCCAGCCGAACTGAACGGCATCGTTACGGCTGTAAGCCATTAGCGAAACTGTTGCAACCTGTCCTGTGGCATAGGATATTGTTTTCAGTTCCTTTGAGGTATCGACAAGTTCGCCGTCTATTTCAACAACATATTCAACCTTGTATTCCGCTTCCTTATTTTTTTCGCACCATATCGGTTTTAAGGTAACATCTTTTCCGTCGGGTGAACGGAATACATCGCCGTCAATATATGCATGAATGTCATCACAAGTCCAGCCTGAGAAGGAATATCCGTCACGCATTAAAGTCCCCTCGGGGATTCTTATTGAAGAATTTGGCTTGACCGTTATGGGTGCAAAAGCGGATTCGTCCTTGACTGTTGCTCCGTCTGAAGTATAGTCAAAAGTTATAGTTATTTCGGAAACGGCGTCTGCATCTTCTGCCGACACGGGAAATGCCATACTGCACATTGCAATTGCACACACTGATACAACAGCTGTAAATTTGTTTAATAATGTTTTCATATTTTCCTCCTGTTCAAATGAAACGGTTTTGATTTTGGTTATATGTATATCCTATTGACGAAAGTTTTGATTCAATCTGTTCCTGCTGAACGCACAGACTTTTGCACAGTTCTTCAAGTGAACTGTATTTATCTCTCAGCATGGTATTTATATAGCTGAGAAGTATTGCAGGGTCGTTTGGTATATTCATGTATAGATATTCTCCTTTTCGTACTCTCTAAAATAACTATACAATAATTCTTTTATTTTGTCAATGAAATATGGAAAATATGATATGTGAACTTTTTGCAAATTTAATATATAATATTATAAATAC
>CAMWVV010000123.1 GCA_947177755.1 uncultured Ruminococcus sp.
TTAAAAAGATTACTGCACCATGTTTCAAGAGAATCAATTGCATCGCTTATTACGCTCATATTCGTTCTCCTTTCGCTTGAAATTGCGGATTTCCCACCACAACCCACCACTTCCGCATTCAGTTAATCAGACTGCACCAGTCATCATGTTCTGGAGAACGGGAACGAGGACAATAGCGAGGAGAATAAGTCCGAGACCTGACATAAGCTGTTTCATGCCCTGAGATTTAGCACCTGGGTTGTCGTTGCCGTAACCTTCGAGGAGGTTTACAACGCCCCAAACTCCGACACCACCGCCGATAAGGCAGATAACGGATTTGAGAACGGTGCAGGCAGTTGTGATGAATGAGCTTGTGTCAACTTCACCTGTTGCGGCAAAAGCTGTTGTACCGCACATTGCAGCCATACAGCAGAGAGTTGTGAGTGAGAGAACGGCTTTTTTAGCGAATTTACTGCCTTTTGTAAGCCATCTGTGCTTTGGTGCTGTTGTGGAAACAGCAGAAACTGTTGAATTTTCCATGTTTAAAAACTCCTTAAATAAAATCAGTATTTCAGCTTCACCCGATTTTCTCTTTTTTTCGGGTTCTTCACTGTGGCATCTAAGCCAAATTTTCGGACGGTTTCACATCAACCGCATACTCTGTAACATACTCGTCCGGCTTTGGATTCAGACACATCTTTTTTCTTGAATTAACATATTTTGCGATGTCGAATTCCATTTTTGGATTGTCGTCAAGGAGCATCGGATAATTTTTGTGACGTGTAATATCGAACTTGTCCGAGAAGAACGGTCGCACCCCTCGGAGTTGCAGAATACACTTACCACCGTCCATGACCGCCAGTTCGTCCTGACTTTTCAATTCCTTGCCCAACTTCTGATAGTTCATGCCGTAACTTTCGGACTGTCCACGGTTCGTGGACGTGTTGAAACTGTCGATAGTTTCCTTGCCGAGCGATTCGGAAATTTCTTTCAGAGTAGTTTTTTCCTTACCGCCCAGAAACAGCATAGTATCGCAGTTTCCCTCGATTGTATCGGCATTGTCCTTGTAAATTGCCTTAAGCTGTGACTTGGCTTGCAGAATTATGCTCGCCGAAATTTCACGGGAACGGATTGTAGCTATCAGCTTGTCAAACTGCGGAATTTCGCCGATATTCGCAAATTCGTCGAGCAAACAGCGGACATGATATGTTAATCTGCCACCCTTGCTGTTGTCAGCTTTGGTACAGAGCAGATTGAACATCTGGGAATACATAATCGCCACCAAAAAATTGAATGTGGCATCGGTGTCTGAAATGATTACGAAAAGTGCTGACAGCTCATCACCGAGCTTGTCAAGGTGCAGTTCGTCGTAACTCGTAATTTCCAGAACCTCATCTATCGCAAAGGGTGCAAGTCGTGTCGAACAGGAAATCAGAATGGATTTTGCGGTTTTGCCAGCCGCCAATTTATAGGACTTGAATTGTTTTATTGCAAAAGTCCCGATACGTTTCTGTTCGTCAGAAGGCTTGCAGTTTGCCCTTATTTCGTTGTAAAATTCACCGCCGTCGTAGTCGTCAGGAAACGAGTTGTTAATCCAGTAGTCAACAAACTCAAACTGCAAATCGACGGCATTTTTAAACTCCTCATCTTCCTCACGGCACTCGGAGGCGTTAATTATGTCAATAAGCGTTTCAAAATTTCGCTCATGTTCAGGAGAAAAACAGAAAATCATAGCAATATACGCAGTGTATAATAATTTTTCGGCTTTAACCCAGAAGTCATCGCCCGACGGCTGTTGTGATGAGGAAGTATTTTTTATCAGCACTTCAACGAATTTGAGTATATCTTTTTCACGGTTTTTCGCCGAAATATAGGCAAACGGATTGTAGTGCATGGATTTTGCGAAATCAATTGTATTAAAAACCTTGATTTTATACGGTTCATAAACAATTTTTCCGTTTTTGTCCTTGAGGATTTTTCCGCCAGAATCTTTTTTCGGTCTGCCACGGGCGAGCATTTTTCCGCACTCCACCAAAACCGTGCCTTTCGGGTCTGTCACGACGTAACTTGAGTGCATCTGCATAAGATTCGGCTTGACGAAAAATCTTGTCTTGCCCGAACCTGAACCGCCGATAATCAGGATATTTTTGTTTCGTGCGAACTTCGGACTTGACGGCTTACCCATTGTCAGATACTCGGTCTGCGTGAGAATGACATTGTTGTCCTTGTCAGAACTGTCCATATATGGCTCAATATCGCTTGCCGAACCCCACACCGCCGAGCCGTATTCCTCACCCTGACGGAATTTTTTCTTGTTTTTTGATTTAACGTACATGATGATTTTCATGACCACCGCCAATGCAATTCCGACAAGCAAGTCCACAGGATTAAGGCTCGGAATGATTTTAGCAAACGATGTGCCGATATTGTTCATGAACGGCAGAAGTTTTGCGGAAATGTCATCGCCCTCTGAAATCCTGTACGCATAGCCGATTTTGTCGCCTGCATAGCCGAAAATCAGGTACGGCAGATTTTCAAGAATAAATTTTTTAACCTTTTTGCCGTTAATCTGCATGGCATAACCTCCGTGTGTAGTCTGAACGTGCTTTCGGTTCGATTTTCAGGTATATCAACGCATATTCCCCCTCGATTTTTCACGCTGTTTCTGTTGTCTTTTCGGCTGATTGGTGACTTTTTCCGTTTCTTTGCGTAGCTGTTCACGGCTCATTTCGCCACGCCCCGAAAACTGATTGTCAATTTTGTTTACATATTCTGAAAAGGCTTTTTTAAAATTATCCGTTTTGCCTGTTGAAAAGAAAACTCGGTAAGTCGGCGGATTCGTGGATTTATCACGCTTTAAGGCGTAATCAATGTCATATTTTCGGGCAATATTAAGAAAATCGCCGATATTTTCGCTGTTTACGTCGATTTTTTCAAGTCCTGATGGCGACTTGTTTTCAAGCTGTCGGAACGTCATACGACATGTTTTCTGCGAATTTCCGTCAAGAAACTCACTTAATGCCGATTTGAAAATATCCGCCGTAATTTTTTCAGCCTTAACAGTCAGGGCGATAGTCTTTCGTGTGCCGTGTTCAAAGTCATTCGCCATAGTCATCACCGCCGTTTTCATCAACCGAGTACACGCCTAAAGCCTCGCTGTTCAGCCAGTCTATCAGCCTGTTTTTAGCCGATACAGCCATATTTTCTGACGGATATGTACCGAGAATATGGATTGAATTTCCCGTATCGGTCGCAATCAGACCGTAAACGTCGCCGTCGTCGCTGATTTCGACGGTAATGGTAACGATGTTTGCATAATTCACAAGATTTCTTTCCTGCGTAATTATTGATTTTGCCATAAATTTCACCTCCCCTCAGTGGACTTTTTACATGGATTCCCATTCTGATACTTACAGGTTTTGCAAATCCCTTTTTTTCGGCAAATATCAATAGCCTTGTCCCTGTCGGAAATGTGCCTGTCCTCACTTTTGTAAAAACTACATTTTCGGTCAAAACCATTGCATTTGTCGGCGGTAATCGCAATGCATCTGTAAAGTCCACGGATTTCAGTCTTTGCAAAAGCACATTTCGGAATCACTTTATTCATAGTAAACCTCATTTTTTTCTTTTCAGTTGCCATTGAATTTCCCGATTAATAGCCTAAATCACGATGTACTGCATACTTAGCCCAGCGGTCACCATTGTTGCTTGTGAAGTGATTGTTGTTGATTTCGTTGAACAGCGTACTCAGGAAATACTTTTCAAGATTTCGTATATCGTCAACTGTTTTGACTTTATCAACTGCCCTTTCAAGACAGTCAATATTTACTTTCAGCAGAACCGATTTCACGACTTCATGAGGAAATTCCTGTCCGCAGATAGTGATTGTTGCTCTGTCATTGCAGATTGTCCTTGCGATTGATTCTATATGCTCATCAAGTTCTTTCACGGGAATATACGGTTCTCCATATGTTCGATATACGTAATCATCATAATTGATTAGATATTTTATAAAATCAACGTACTCTTTCATTTCCTGTGAATATTTTTTTGCTTTTTGGGATTTATCAATCAATCCATCAGTCGTTTTTGATTTTTCAGCTTTCGTTTCCGATTTTTCAGCAGGTGCGGAGATTGATTGATAGAATGATTTATTAATACATTCTTGATTATTAATTTCTTGATTATTGTTTATTTTATTATCGTGTGGCGTTTCAATATGTTGTTTAGCTTGATTCAGGTTTTCCGTATCAAGTTCTTCAATATATTGGTCATGTTTTTTAAAAAAAGACGGCGTTTCGGACGGAGTATCGTCATTGGACGGGTCAGGGTCAACAGGGTCAACATCTTCCATAGGCTCATCACTGATGATGTAATCCCAGTTTGCAATTCTGCCGTTCTTGTATCGTCTCTCACGTCTAAGGTAATTCAGAGATTCGAGTTTGTTAAGAGTGTTTGAAATTTTAGTGATACCATCAGGCAGTATCTGAGCGAGTCCACGGATTGAAAAACTCCAGCCGTCTGGGAGTGAGAGCATCGTTACGAGCAGACCACGTTCCGACGAACCGAGGTTGCCGTCACGGAGCAGTTTGTTGTTGATGATTGTGAAGTCACGGGACATTTTCTTGACGAGCTTTGGCATATTAAGTTCCTCCTTGGCAAAGTTAAAATATATAAAAAAAGACGGACAACGTTTCATAAAGGAAACATTGTCCATCCATTGAATTTTTGTCAACAGTGGTGTCTACCAACTTAAAAATAATTTCTACCAAATTATATTCAGTATGGTTTCTACCATTTGTCTACCAAAAATGAACTTTTTTTAATTTTTTAGGTATTCCGAAAAATCGGGAAATTCAGCGTTTCAAGTCTTGTAAGTGGCTATTTTACGCTGATAAATTAATATTGAATAATATCTGTTAATAAAGATTAACACGTCACGTAGCAAACTCAAAATCCACCGGTAGCGATATCGTACGGGTTCAAGTCCCGTCTCCGGCACCATAAAAACAACGTAAAATCGGGCTTTTTAGAAGTTCGGTTTTATTTTTTTGCCCGATTTTTTACCGTTGTTAAATTTGTTTATTTTTTCAAGTTGCTTTCGTCATCATTACTGAATACCTTTGCAATAGTTTCAGCAGATGCGATTTTTGAACTGTATTCAAGGTGACTGTAAAAATCAGCTGTGATATTGAAAGTTGAATGACCAAGCCATTCCTGGATTGCTTTCATTGGCACACCGTTAGCAAGTAACAGACTTGCACAGGAGTGTCTCAAATCGTGGAATCTAATGTAACGGAGATTATTATTTGCAATCACAATCTGAAAATGCTGTGAGGTATAATTAGGTGTTATGATTTTGCCGAAACTGTCTCTGCAAACAAAGTCGTCAAATGTATGGTCAAAGTCATCTTTAAGAAGATTGGAGTAATACTGTTCAAGAAAAAATCTTTCTTTCAGCATTGCCTCAATGTGCGGAATAAGCGGAAGTGTCCTGACACTCGCTTTTGTTTTAAGTTCCTCATCAAGAAACAGTTCGTCATCAGTCTCACCCATTCTGTAGATAAGTTTTCGGCGAATCGTGATTTTCTTTCTGTCAAAATCTATGCAGTCCCATTTCAGACCGAGTACCTCGCTTCTTCTCATTCCGTAATAGGCTGCTATATGTACAACCAGTTCGAGCCTGTCGCCCTTGAATGCCTTGAAAAGTTCCGCTAACTCCTCTGCATTGTAGAAATTTGCCTGAAATTTTTTAAGTTTCGGCAGTTCCGTTTTTCAGACGGGTTATTTGGTAGCCAGTCCATTTTTACGGCATACTTCACATTTTCTCGCCGGAGTTTTAGATGTCATAATCTGTGAAATGAATTTTTGTTTATTTTCAAGAGTCTGATAACTGTAAGCATCGAACGTACCTTTAGTGACATAGCGATAAATTGACACATTTTTGTTTTCATTGCCCTGTCTGATGATACGTCCTGCACGTTGCTCCAAATCTGCCGGTCTCCACGGAATATCCAAATCGTGAACAGCTATCAGTTTTTTCTGAACGTTAGTACCAGTACCCATTTTTGCGGTACTTCCTGCTATAATACTCTACGAACTATCAAAAAGTGCAATAAACAGACGATTTTGCTATAATAGACAGAGCTATTCTTGAATTGTTAAGAATAGCTCTTTTTCTTTTCTGATGATTGACGTTTATGAAAGAATATAAGTAAAAAGGCGATACCTCATGCTTTGTACGTAAGGTATCACCTATATTTTTTCTTTTTCAAAAGGCATATTTAATTTCTTTTTGCTAAGTTTACTGTTATCTTGCCCTGTTTCTTTGCATACTGTCTCGTCCTGAAAAAGAAAGACGACTGATTGGGAATTTCCGTACATTGTCTGATGAAAAGGCTGATGCTCTGCTAAGCATAAGCGAAGTATTGAATAAGTGAATGAAGGCTATTGCATTCTAAGTGCAGTAGCCTTATTTTTATGCCTATAAGAGACTTATAAGTTCTCAATGAAAAATCAAGAAAAACGGCTGTTGAATTATTGACTATTTGTACATTATGTGGTATAATAAAAAACAGAAACTGTCATTATGATAACATATTGAAATATACTGAAAGTGAGAATATATTATGATAGATAACAAGAAGGAACAGGAACGTGCGGAACTTCACCGTACAATATGGAGCATTGCCAACGATTTGAGGGGCAGCGTTGACGGCTGGGATTTCAAGAATTATGTCCTTGTAATGCTGTTTTACCGTTATATTTCCGAAAATCTTACGAATTACATCAATGCCGGAGAACATGAAGCAGGTGATAACGATTTCGATTACGCAAAGCTGTCAGACGAAGTGGCAGAAGATGCCCGTGAAGATATGGTGAATACCAAAGGCTTTTTTATTCTGCCGTCACAGCTTTTCTGCAATGTACTTGCTGTTGCTGATACAGATGAGAATCTCAACGAAACAATTGAAAGTATTTTCCGCAGTATCGAATCATCTGCACAAGGCTGTGAAAGTGAAGACGATTTCAAAGGTCTTTTTGACGATTTCGACGTGAACAGCAACAAGCTCGGCGGTACTGTTGCTAAGAGAAATGAACGTCTTGTCAAGCTGATGAACGGTGTCGCTTCGATGCAGCTGGGCGATTATCAGGAAAATACAATAGATGCGTTCGGCGATGCCTATGAGTATCTTATGGGAATGTACGCTTCAGGTGCAGGCAAGTCGGGCGGTGAATATTTCACTCCGCAGGAAGTGTCCGAACTTCTGACACGGCTTGCAACAGCAGGCAAAACAGAGGTCAACAAGGTGTATGACCCTGCCTGCGGTTCGGGTTCGCTTCTGCTGAAAGCTGCCAAAGTACTTGGAAAAGACGGGGTTCGTCAGGGATTCTACGGTCAGGAAATAAATATCACAACTTACAATCTCTGCCGTATCAATATGTTCCTGCACGATATTGACTATGACAAGTTCAATATCGCACATGAAGATACACTTATTGAGCCACAGCACTGGGACGATGAGCCGTTTGAGGTCATTGTATCAAATCCCCCATACTCGATAAAGTGGGAGGGCGATGCTAATCCTCTGCTGATAAATGACCCTCGCTTCTCGCCTGCCGGTGTGCTTGCACCTAAGTCTAAGGCAGACCTTGCGTTTGTTATGCACTCTCTGTCATGGCTTGCAA
>CAMWVV010000124.1 GCA_947177755.1 uncultured Ruminococcus sp.
CAATATATTTTGTCGGCTGTTCATAATTTACAACATCGCCGATTCTTATATATTCCTCGCCGTCGGGTCAAAGTTCATTTATTAATTTTTCAATCCTGCTCATCATCGCACTCCTGCGAACTGTATTCAATAATCTGACAGTTATCCATAAACCAGTTTTCAAATTCTACTGTTGTCATATCATTAAAATATGTCTCAATAACACGGCACACACCGCCGTGACTTACAACAAGAATATTCTTATTACTGTAATTTTTAATTATATCGTCAATAGCAGAATATACCCTGTGTGCAAGCTGTAAAAGTGACTCCCCTTTTTTTCCCATTCTTACGCCGAAATTCTTCTTGTTTTCTGCAAATCCCTCTGTAAATCTCGTTTTTTCCTCATAACCGCCATAGTCCCATTCCCTCAGACGAACGTCGGTTATAATTTCAAGATTATTTTTTTCTGCAACAAGCTGTGCTGTTTTCATTGCTCTCTTCATGGGAGAAGTTATTATTATATCAATATCAAGTCCGGAAACTTTTTCTGCAAGCTGTTCTGCCTGCAAAAGTCCCGTTTCATTCAATTCAATATCAGTAGTACCCAGTACCACATCACGTTTATTGAAATCTGTCTGTCCGTGTCTTGTGGAATATATTTTCAAGATAATCACTCCGTCCTGTATTTTTCAAGTTCTTCACGGGCTGTGTCAAGCATAAGCCTGCTGGGATTTTCACCGCCCATAATTCTGGCAATTTCCGCCACCCTGCCGTCAAAGTCAAGCTGTGTGACATGAGTTTCAGTACGTTCAGCGGTTGTTTTCTTTTCAATCATAAGATGATTGTTAGCCATGACGGCTATCTGTGAAAGATGTGTAACACATATAACCTGTCGCACCCTGCCTGTTTCACGCAGTTTTATGCCGATTTTCTGAGCCGCTTTGCCACTCACTCCAGTATCTATTTCATCAAAAATCATGGTCGGTATACTGTCTCTGCCTGCAATGACGCTTTTAAGGGCAAGCATGATTCTTGAAAGTTCACCACCGGAAGCTATTTTTGAAATCGGTTTAGGGGTTTCACCCTTGTTTGCCGAAATAAGAAATTCAACGCTGTCCATGCCGTTTACAGTCAGCTTGCCTTTTTCATGTCGTACCGAAATCACAACGTCGGGCATATTGAGGAACGTAAGTTCCTGAGTAACTCTCTCCGCAAAACGCTTACCTATTTCTTCACGGCAGTCAAAAAGTTCCTTTGCCCTTTCGGTTACTATATGCAGAAGATTTTCCTTTTTTCCGTTGAGTTCGGAAATTTCAGATGCAGAACTTTCAAACTTCATGACTTCAGTGCAGGCATCGTTATAGAGCTTTACCAGCCCCGAACAGTCTGTATTATACTTTCTTTTGAGTTTGTTTATTGTGTTAAGCCTTGTACCGAGATATTCAAGCCTTTGTCCGTCAAGTTCGATTTTGTCGGCAAGGCTTTCAAGTTCAGACGAAATATCAGCAAGTTCAATTTCAACTGCCGAAAGACGTTCATAAAGTGCGTTTAATTCGTCACTGTTTTCGGTATAGCGTGAAATATCGTTTTCCGCCGACACAATCATATCGTTTGCGGTATCCTCGCCCGAAAGTGACATAACAGCCTTTTTTATTGCTATAATCGCCTTTTCGGAATTTTTAGCCGTTTCGTACTCTTTTTCAAGTGTAACGTCCTCATTTTCGTCAAGTTCAAGCTCACCTATATCTTCAATAATTCCGTTTAAATACTGACTGCGTTCAACACGGAGATGTTCCGATTTTTTAAGTTCATTGAGTTTCTTTGCCGTCTGCTGAAGTTCACGGAAAGCGTCCCTGTAATTTCCAATAACAGTGCTGTCAGTGCCGAAATCGTCAAGAATCTGCAAATGTTTTTCACTGTCAAGCAGAATCTGGTTATCATGCTGACCATGAATATTTATAAGCATACTGCCTATTTCCCTCAGAAGTGAAGCAGAAGCTGTACGGTGATTTATTCTTGCAACGCTTCTTCCGTCCGCATTTATTTCACGTGTCACTGTTATCTCTTCATTTTCATGAGAAATGCCTAATTCGTCAAGTTTATGCTGAATATCTTCGGAAAGTTCCGTAAAAAGAGCAGTTATAACTGCCTTGTCACAGCCTGTACGGACAATATCCTTTGTAACACGCTGTCCGAGAACCGCATTTATGCCGTTGATAAGTATTGATTTTCCTGCACCCGTTTCACCCGTAAAGATATTAAGTTTATCCGTAAGCGGTATAGTTGCCTCTTTTATTACCGCAAGGTTTTTAATGTAAATCTCCCTCAGCATATTGTCTGCCACTACCTCCCGTAAAAGAGTTCACTTTTGAATTTTCTGGAAAGCTTTTTAGCGTCTGCCTCACTTCTTACAAGAATAAATATAGTATCGTCACCTGCAATAGTACCCACTACCCCCTCATGATTCACCGAATCAATAGCGGCACAAGTTCCCTGTGCCATTCCTGCACGGCATTTCAGCACAATTGTATTCATTGCATAGTCCACTGAAAGAACCGCTTCCGCAAAAAGATTTTTTTCCTCTGCCGCCGCTGCCGGAAGTGTATATCTGTAAACTCCGTTCACGTCACGCTGTTTCACAAGTGAAAGCTGTTGTATATCACGGGACAAAGTAGCTTGAGTTGTTTTAATACCTTTCTCTGCGAGAAGTTCCGCAAGAAGTTCCTGTGTCGGTACAGGCTGACTGTTTATTATTTCAAGTATCAATTCATGTCTGTGATTTTTCATAATCTGCATTTCCCCTACTTAATCGGTTTGCAAAGTTTTCTGCAAAGTGATTCGTGGAAAGAATTTCCGATAAGATTTATAAATCTTATATTGTGCTTTCCACGGCATATTTCAATTGATTCGTCAGTTTTCAGCTTTATGTGTAATTCTCCGTCAACACTTATAACCATATATTCCTCTCTGCGTGTACTGCTTGTAAGGCAGAGTTTACGGCACGACGAAAAGAGTGTCGCCCTTGAAAAAAGAGAATGCGGACAAATCTGTGTCATTTCAATACATTCAAGGTCAGGTTCTATAACAGGTCCTCCTGCCGAAAGTGCGTAGGCAGTAGAACCAGACGGCGTACTGAACAGAACACCGTCCGCACGGTATTTTCCGACAAGATAGCCGTCGGAATAAACTTCAAAATCACATATTCTGAAACTTCCCGAACGTGCCGAAACTTCATTAAGTGCGGTATAAGTAACTTTTTTTCCGTTTTCGGTAAATACGACATCAAGGGTCATTCTGTCTGAAATTTCATAGTCACCTGTTTTCAGAAGTTCAAGCCTGTCAAGCTGGTCTGCCTCCAGACCTGCCATAAAACCGAGTGTTCCCGTATTTATGCCGAGTAATTTTGTATCTGTTCCGATAAGAAGCTTTGAACAGCGTAAAATTGTCCCGTCACCGCCTATTGCAATAACAAAATCCGCTGTTTTTGCCGACTGTCTTATATCTTCAAAATGCACAAAAGCCTTGTCTGCGAAATCGTTTCTGAATTTGTCGCTGACACATACTTCGATACCTGCCGTATTAAGTACATCACACGTTTCCCTTGCACATTTAAGTGCGTTTCTCTTCTGAAAATTAGGGTACAATGCTGCTTTCATAAGACTGCTCCTTTAATTTACTGAATGAATTTTCAACAAGTTCTCTGAAATTACGTATCAGCGGTGTTGCGGACGTTTTCCGCAGTTCTGCGAGATACTCTATATTACCGCTTCCGCCCTTTACGGGAGAAAATGTATAATCAACGGCAAACATACCTGCTCCTGCTATAGCTGAATCAATTTCCGAAAGTACACGCTCATGTACTTTCCTGTCACGGACTATGCCATGCTTTCCTATATCTTTTTTTCCTGCCTCAAACTGCGGTTTTATAAGTATAACTGCATTTGCCCCGTCTTTAAGAAGTTCACAAAGTTTCGGAAGAATAATTTTAAGTGATATAAAAGAAACGTCCGCAGAAATAAAATCCACCACACCGCCAAGCATTTCGGGTGTGACTTTCCGTATGTCCGTTCCCTCAAGATTCACAACCCTGCTGTCGTCCCTCAGTGACTTCGCAAGCTGATCATGTCCTACGTCTACCGCAAAGACTTTTTCTGCACCGTTTTTAAGCATAAAATCAGTAAAGCCACCTGTTGACGCACCTATGTCAAGACAGGTTTTACCCGAAAAATCAAGTCCGAACTCCGTCATAGCCTTTTCAATTTTCAATGCCCCTCTGCCTACATATAACTCCTGTTCAGACGATTCGATAACATCGTTTCCCGAAACTTCCGCAGACGCTTTTTTTACCGTTACGGAATTTACTGTTATACTTCCTGACTTTATCATCTCTTTTGCACGTTCACGGCTTCGGGCAATCCCACGTGAAACAAGTTCCGCATCAAGCCTTGCCATCGGTCATGCACCTCTTCTGTACATATTCAGCCATTTTCCCACAAGTAAAACCAAGCTTTTCAAGAGATGATTTAACAGTTGCCTGTTTTACATAGCCGTCTATTGCAACTCTGCTGTAATCCCCCGAATATCCGCACTCTGCCAGTCTGCTTCCGATTTTTTCGGAAATACTTCCCGAACCTATTGATTCTTCAAAGAAAATTATACGTCTGTACTTCTTTATTTCGTCCGTAATATCACGGCTGAGGGGATATATTTTAGTGAGTTTCAGCAAATCACAGTTTATTCCGTCACCATTCAGAATACTCTGGGCTTTATAAGCCTCATTATAAAGTCTGCCATATGTTATAATAAGCGTATCGCTTTTTTCACCACGCATAAAAAGATATTCTGTACTCAGATAATCACGGTTAAAAGAAACTTCTTCCGAACCTCTCGGATAACGTATGGCAGTTATGCCCTTATTTGCATAAATCGCTTTTTTCATACATAGTTTAAGTTCGTCATAGCACGACGGCGAATATATAACAGTATCGGGTATTGTGGTAAGCATAGGCACATCAAAGATTCCCTGATGTGTTTCACCGTCCTCACCCACAACGCCTGCACGGTCAACAGCAAGTACAATATGAAGTTTTCCTATAGAAACATCGTGAATAAGCTGGTCATAAGCACGCTGTAAAAAACTGGAATAAACAGCTAAAACAGGTATCTGACCCATAGCCGCAAGACCTCCGCAGAACGTAACGGCGTGCTGTTCCGCAATGCCTACATCATAGAATCTTTCATGAAAACGCTTGCTGAAAAACTGTAAGCCTGTACCGTATTTCATAGCCGCAGTAACCGCACAGATTCTGTCATCTTTTTCGGCAAGCTTTACCAGTTCTTTTCCGAAAACTGTCGAATAACATTTATCAGCCGAAACTTCGGGATTTCCCGTTTCAATATCAAATTTTGAAATACCATGATATTCACCCGGATTTTTTTCGGCAGGTTCGTAACCTTTTCCCTTTTTGGTTTTCACATGAATAACAACAGGCTTATGACAGATTTTAGCCCTGCGTATAACTCTTTCAAGTTCGGAAATATTATGACCGTTTACAGGTCCGAGATATACGAATCCCATATTTTCAAACATAGAACTTTGTTCAAGAATTTTATATTTAACAGCGTCCTTTGTAATTTTTATTCCCTTTGCCACAGGCTTGCCCAGAACGGGAATGGCATGGAGTGTGTTTTCAACGTTTTTCTTTGTGGAAATATACTGCTCCGAATGGCTTAAATTAGTAAGATGTTTTGATAATGCACCGACATTTTTTGAAATTGACATATCATTATCATTCAGAATAACAATCATATTACTTTTGAGTTCTTTTCCGACATTATTCATTGCCTCATAGAACATTCCGCCCGTCATTGCACCGTCCCCGATAACAGCAACCGTATAATTATCTTTTCCCTGAAGTTTCATGGCTTCAGCAATTCCGCACGCCACCGAAACAGATGTACTGCTGTGACCGCTTATATACACATCGTGGACAGATTCTTCAGGTTTCGGAAAGCCTGAAATGCCGTTTTCCTGCCTTATGGTTGAAAACTTTTCCGCACGTCCCGTGAGGATTTTATGGACATAAGCCTGATGACCAACGTCCCATATTATTTTATCATCGGGAGAATTGAAACTGCGGTGAATCGCCATTGTAAGCTCAACAACACCAAGATTTGAGGCAAGATGTCCGCCGTTCTTTGATATGGTCGATATAAGCATATTTCTTATTTCACCGCACAGTGATTCACATTGTTTCAGGGATAATTTTTTTAAGTCTTTCGGCAGATTAAGTCCTGACAAACTGATTTCTGCATCTGATTTTTCGTATTCATTCATTTTATATAATGCGGATAAAAACTCCGCAGCTCCTTTTCATTATTTTTTCCTTTTAAGCAACATTTCTGTAAGTTCAACAAGAAAATCACTGTTTCCGACTTTTCCGAGACATTCAATTGCCTCAGACGTAATTTTATCCGCAATTTCCTTAGCCTTTTCAACTCCGTAAAGAGTAACGAAAGTTGTCTTGTTTTCTTCTGCGTCACTGCCGACGGGTTTTCCGATTTCTTCGGTATTTCCTGTAACGTCAAGTATATCGTCAATAATCTGAAAAGCAAGTCCGAGTTTAAAGCCGTATTCTGAGGCAACATTTATAATATCTTCGTCCGCACCTGCACAGATACAGCCCATAATACACGAAACTGCAATAAGCTGACCAGTTTTACAGCGGTACATATTTCGCAGATTAGCTTCATCAACACTGTTTTTCTTTTCGTTTTCCATGTCAATGACCTGACCGCCAATCATTCCGTCCCTGCCGACAGCCTTTGCAAGTTCTGATATAATTCTGATTTTCTGCTCAGAGGAAAGACAACTATCGTCCGCAATAATTCCGAACGGCAGAACTGAAAGAGCGTCTCCTGCAAGAATAGCCATAGCCTCGCCGAAAGCCTTGTGACATGACGGTTTTCCACGTCTGAAATCGTCGTTGTCCATAGCGGGCAAATCGTCATGAATCAATGAAAACGTATGTATCATTTCGATAGCACACGCAGGAGCTGTTGCCTTTCTGTAGTCTGTTCCGAGTGCTTCACAGAAAGCGTATACAAGAATCGGACGTATACGTTTTCCGCCTGCCTCAAGAGAATAATTCATAGCGTCAATAAGATTTTTCTGCGGTTCTGATTCAGATGTATGAACATTATATTTTACAAGAATATTTTCCGTATATTCAGTATATTCCGCAAGTTTAATTTTAAAATCAGTCATATTATTTTTACGGCGTTATATCTCCGCCGTCCTCCGTAATTTTAATTCTGGCATCGTCAAGCTGTTTTCTGCACAACGACGCAATTTTCACACTCTCGCTGTAAAGTTCAACAGCCTTTTCAAGCGGAATTTCGCCTTTTTCAAGCAATTCCGCTATTTCCCCGAGTTTTTTTAAATTTTCTTCAAACTTTGTCTTCTCTTTCATTATCTCACCATTTACTGATAATTTCAGCCTCTGCACCACCT
>CAMWVV010000125.1 GCA_947177755.1 uncultured Ruminococcus sp.
CAGTAATCTTCCGTTAATTTCAATAGTTTACAGATATTTTTTAATTCTTTTTCCCTCTTAAAAGAGTATTGTTTATATGTTCGCAACAGCTTACAAGCATATTCCAGCCCATACTGTCAACATTTCCGCTTTGCGGAAGTCCTATCTTTTTCTGTATAAATCTCACTGCATTTGAAGTTTCCATGTTATAATGACCGCAGACATCTACTTTCGGTGCATTGTCGTAATTATTTCCCAAATCGTTAAGCATTGCCTGCAATACATAAATAATCTGTCCCTGCTCACCGAGATGTGCAACATATGAAGCCGACGGAAAAACATTGTAAGGAACAGGCTCGGAACGAATATACGAGCGGTAAACGCTCACAACCTTATTCCATGTTACAGGGTCTGTGTTGCCTGTTTCAGAAAGACCATATTCACGCTGAAACATTTTTACCGCAAATATAGTTTCTTTTCCATAAATACCATCAGGAACTATTTTCGGAATCTGACCGTTGACAAAGGAAATTGCATTCAGATAAGTCTGTAATTCCATAATATGCTGTTTTTTCTGTGCGTTTGTATATGCCATAAAAAACTCCTTTCCTAACCTGTAATTATATAACCTGGGTTCTGATACGGACGTTTGTCAAATCCGTACTTAAGGTCTGAATAGATTTCCGCTATCTTATCCCATGTAACAGCCCCTACTATACCTGTGGGATTTATTCCGAACTGCTTCTGAAACTCTATAACAGACTGCTTTGTAAGCGGTCCGAAATATCCAGTGTTGTTGACAGCAGGAATATTCGGATAGGTTTCATTTATAAACGTAAGATACTCCTGAATGATACGCACCGAATCGCTTGTAATCCCCTCTTTCAGAACTGTATTCGGATAAAGTGCAACTTCCGTATAGTCAGGCGGTACGGATTCAATAATACCCTGATATGCACGATAAATGTCGTTTCTTGTCGCTCTGTCAATTTCACCAGTCTGCGGAAGTCCGAAAACACGCTGAAAAGACTTGACGGCGTTTTCAGTCTTTTCACCGAAATAGCCCGTAATCTCAACAGGTGTAACCGCCTCATAGTAAGCACCGATTACAGCAAGATAATATTGCAGTACACTCACTGCCACACTCTGCATACCAAATCTCAGATTTTCATAATCAGGTGCGATTTCCTCAAGGCGTACACCCTCCGAATCAAGTTCGGCAATATGTTTGACGCTTGTATAAATATATGTTATCCTGTTCCACGTCGCCTGATTAACAACACCCGTCACTTCCAGTCCGAAAACTTCCTGAAATTTTTTAACTGCCGCTTCCGTCGCCGTATCAAAAATACCGTCTGCAACGGGTATCTTCGGAATTGCGGGATAGTTTCTTGAAATTCTGTTAAGATATATCTGCAAAGACTTTACATCATTTCTTGCCGAACCCAGTGCAAGCTCCATTCCGGGATATGAGGGCATCGCCGTACTGACAGGAGCATTTTTCACAATTTCTATATCGTCGCCGTAATAATACTGAAGAATTTCAAAGGGAGTCAATCCACGGTTTGCGAGAGTGACTGTACCCCATTGAGAAAGTCCGTCGCACGTTGTCGTAGTTCCGTTGCAGAATGCAGTGAACAGCGGTTCGATACTCCCCTGCCGCCTGACATAGTCGTTGAACAGTTCGTCAACGAGGTAACTTATATTTTCAAAATACTCACGTCCGTTTATAAATTTCTGGTCGTACTGTGTAGTAGACGTTATGTCAAAGTCATATCCCCTTGACCTGTACCACTCCGTATAGATTCTGTTAAGTGCAAAAGTAGTTATGGCATAGATATTTGCACGCAGGGCGTTTTCAGGCCATGTCGGAAAAATTTCGCTTGAAGCAACATTCTTTACATATGAGGCAAAATCAAGTGTGACATTCGGTGCGTCCGAGTCGGGAGTACCAAGGTGAACTGTAATTGTTTCGGGGATATACGGTGTTCCTGTAAGCATATCAAAATCCTTTCATTGTCAGTTTACGTCGGGAAAATCCGGCTCCTGATTAATATATGTGACCGTTTCGTCACCTGATTTCATCATAATCGGAACAGGTATCATACTGAAATTCTGCACAGACGTAATCCCCGAAAAAACAGGCACATCAACACTTCTTGCATTGAAAAATCCTTTTGCGGTCACACTTATGTCAAAAAGACTGTAAGGTCTTCTGAGCGAATCGGGCGACTGTGAATGAACAAGGTCGGGAGCAGGAACAGAAAACCTTTCACTTGTACCGCTTTCGTTTGTTTTTCCTGATGCAATGATTTCACGCTTTCCGTCGATAATCGCCGTAATCAGTACGGACGCATCGGAAACGGGCGACGACTCCTCGCCTGCACGTGTATTCACAATTATATAGCCTGTTGAAGTACCCATATTTATTTCCGAATCATATTCAGATGTAGTTTTTTCCTGTGTCCCCGACTGTCCGTTATCAAGATTAAGCTCCGATAAATCGGGTTCGGGGTAACGCTCGTTTGCAGAGTACGCCGTATCGTCGGGGGCGTTTTCATCAACGTCCTCTATCTCCTCGGAAACGGGGTGTTGCTCCTTGTAAGTCTGATTGTTATTGACCTGCTCCGTATTTTCGGGAGCATTAGTTTCATTTGCTTCCTCAATAACTGCTTTTTCTTCTTTCACACTGGGACTGTGAGTTTCGTTTGCTTCCTCAGCCGATGAGGTACTTTTGCCGTAAAGCTTCATCATTTCACGCTTATATTGTTCAATAGCTTGCTGGTCCATTAAATCGCCTCCATAATTTACTGTTTAATTCTATTCCGAAAAATATCATATTATGACAAAAAAATCCGCCCCGATTTCTCAGGACGGTATTTATGTATTATTCTTCTAATTTCCAGTCAGCCAGTATAAAATCTATATCCCCTCCAACTTTATCTATCTTTAACCACTGACAATTTTCCACATTTACTGAAAATTCAATTGGCACACTGATTCTTCCCATTTCTTCAGTAGTATATACTACATTATCATCTGTTAATATATATAATTGTTCGCTACTATCTCCGTGTGAATTATCACTTACTGCAATTCTTCCGCTTAATGTTTTATACTTTCCGCCAATATAATAAATTGCATAACATTCATTATCTACAATATAACCAGTATGACCAATCCTCATTACATGTCCAATATATTTATTTCCAATAGTATCAACAGCTTCACTTTCATCATTATAAAATACTGATGATTCAGTTACTTTTAAACTATCAAGATAAACAACAGACAGCTGAGGTTCTGTTGGTGGTACTTCTTCAACCACTTCCGCATAATTTTCTTCAACTTCCGCCTGTTCAATCACTGCTTCTTCTTTTTCGACCGTTTCCACAACTGCAACTGACGTTGACGGCTTTTCAGTTTTTTCATTACCTTTGAAAAGCTGTATAATTTCTGATATATTAGCCAGAACTGCAATTAATGCCGCTACTCCCGTAAGTATACCACCGATACCAAAAGCTTTTTTCTTGTCAAATGCTCCCATAATTTAAACCTCCGTTTGTTTTCAACAAAATACATTACTATGTAATAGTTTATCACAAAAAAATCACAAGACTCATGATAATTAAGTGAAAATTATGTGAAAACTATAAAGACTGCAATAAAAAACCTGTATCAGATGACACAGGTTTTTATAATTATATTTCAGCAATGTCGCCCGAATAGGTCACGCCGTCGATAGTTGCGGTAATGCTCACCATTTTTTTATCAGGATATTTAGGAAAACCGTTAAGCCCTGCATTTTTCATGTCTTCGGGGTAGTCAACATAACATTCATCAAGGTCAACTTCTCCCGATATTCCTGCAACAGAACCCGTTGTCGACTTCTGCCACATACCATAAGTACCGTCATAATTCGGGGCATTTGCCACATAGTCCGCCACCCAAAGTGCATATTTTACTTTTATATCATCGTCGGTATAATTTTCAAGATAGTATGAACTCATGTACAGACCGACCCAGTAACCCGCACTTTCAAGGGTGTTCATAAAAGCCCTTATTATGTTGCTTACGGCAGTTTTTCCCAATGCAAACTGACTTTGTTCCTCAACGTCGAAATATATGGGGTACTCAAATTTTTTTCCTGCAATGACTTCCAGACAGGCGTTAGCTTCCTGCACGGCTTCTTCTGGAGTAAGTGCATACGAATACCAGTAAGCACCGCACGGAATTGAATTATTCTTACAGCCGTTATAATTTTCGTCAAAATATTTGTCACGCTGTGAGACAAGCCGTCCGTAACCTGCACGCATAATACAGAAGTCTGTTTTTACTTCCTGCCACCTTATAATTCCCTGCCATTGCGAAACGTCTATACCGTTTGTTGCCATATATATCACCTCACGTTATTCTATTCGGACAGTGCAGATATTGTTACAGAAAAAGTCCGATACTTTTTCAGTATCGGACTTAATAATTATTCGGCAAGAAGTTTTTCTACACTTGCGAGTTTTACGCAGATAATGAAAAGTTCAGTAGCCTTTTTAAGTTCGTCCATAGACGGATAAGTAGGAGCAAGCCTGATATTCTTGTCTTCGGGGTCTTTGCCGTACGGGAATGTAGCACCTGCACCCGTAAGTGTTACGCCTGCCTCGGCACAAAGCTGAACAATTCTCTTTGCACAGCCCTCAGGAGCATTGAAAGATATGAAATAACCACCCTGCGGAACAGTCCATGAACCGATACCAAGTGGTGCAATTTCACTTTCAAGAGCATTGCAGACGTATTCAAATTTAGGAGCAATAATAGCCATGTGCTTTTTCATGTGTTCACACATACCCTCAAAGTTTCCGAAAAATTTAACGTGACGAAGCTGATTCATTTTGTCATAGCTGATAATGCTGATACCAAGGTACTTTTTAAGTTCGTCAATATTCTTTTTGCTTGCACCCATTACGGCAACGCCTGCACCGGGGAATGTAATCTTTGAAGTAGAGCCGAAAATATAGACAATATCTTCATTTCCTGCTTTCTTTGCCTCATCAAGAATATTGAGAATAAGAGTAGGATTTTCTGTAAGGTGATGGATACAATAAGCGTTGTCCCAGAAAATACGGAAATCTTTTGCAGCTGGTTTAAGGTTTGCAAAACGCTTTACAGTTTCGTCGCTGTATGAAATGCCGTCGGGGTTGGAGTACTGAGGAACACACCATATACCTTTTACCGAATCGTCTTCAGAAACAAGCTTTTCAATCATGTTCATGTCCGGACCTGTTGCCGTCATGGGAATGTTAATCATCTCAACGCCGAAAAATTCAGTTACCTTGAAATGTCTGTCATATCCGGGAACAGGACAGAGGAATTTTACCTTTTCAAGCTTTGACCACGGTTTTTCACCGAGAATACCCTTATTGAAAGCTGTCTGTACAGTCCAGAACATAGCATTAAGACTGGAGTTTCCGAAAATAATAACTTCATCATCTGAAACGCCAATCATATCAGCAAAAAATTTCTTTGCTTCGGGAATACCGTCAAGCAGACCATAGTTGCGGACATCAGTACCGTTTTCGCTCATAAAATTGCCGTCGTCAAAAACATCGAGCATACCGACACTGAGTTCAAGCTGTTCTTTGCAGGGATTGCCTCTTGACATATTAAGACAAAGTCCCTGTGACTTAAAATCATTGTACTTAGCTTCGGTTTCGTTTTTAAAACCTGTAAGCTCTTCCTTACTCATCTGAAATAAATTCATTTTTAGAAACTCTCCTTTACAGAATGTAAAAATGTCCAAATAAAAGTATACCATAGCGGAGGATATTTTTCAAGTGACAACATAACAAATATTTGTCTTATAAAACTTATTTTTTTGTTACTTTCGACATCTGTCCGAAAATAATCTTTTACATATGTTAAAAATCAACATTATTATTGACAAAACCGAAGATTTATTATATAATAAAAGTAATATACAGATATAAGGGAACGGGCTTTTATTTATTAAAATCGGAGGTTTTATTATGAAAAAATCATTATTATCGGTAATGTGTCTGCTTTCCGTGCTGACTTTTTTTTCCGAAAACAATTTAATTCCAGCTTATGCGGAAACTGACGAAAACGTTACTTCTGAAGAAAATACAGCGGAAATTCTGCTTAACGGCGTTGTAGATTCTGATTTGTATCTGCATAACGTTCCCGTCCTGCTCTCTGATTACAGCGAAGATTCTTATAACTACCGTGAACAGCTTGACAAAAACAATCTTTTCGTCTATGAAACTCTTTCGGCACTTACAACGCCATCAACCGATGACATAACAATCAATTTCCCTGAAACAATATCAATGGAATTTGAACACCGTACAACTTCCAGCAGTTTCACAGATGACGAAAAACTTAATCTCAGCATGACAATAGCTGAAAACTTTATACCTGGGGTCGACGCCGTTATGCTTGATATGCCCGAAATATTCTGGCTTAATCCTCAGTCGCTCTTTGCCCCGAACTTCTCTTATTCGGAATCATTCAATTTCCGCACGGGAAAATATGTTGTAAATGTAAAATCACTTGTTCTTTCCCCTGTCTGCTATGAAGCATACGAATCAATGAACGAAGTGAACGAACACAGGAAAATGCTTGAAAAGGCAGTTGAAGATTTTCCTGTTGACAAGAAAAGTACACGCTATGAACAGCTTAAAACCATTCATGACTACATATGTAATTTTACATATTATGATGCTGATGCACCTTTATGCTATTCTTCCATAGGTTCACTTGTTCAGCCAGGCACGGTATGCGAGGGCTACTTAAAGGGATTCAAGCTTATATGCGACAGCCTTGGTATTCCGTGTATACTTGCCGTCGGAAATTATAAAGCAGATTCAGGTCATATGTGGAATTATGTTCAGATGGACGACGGTAAATGGTATGGTGTCGATATTACGTGGGACGACCTCGACGGCACAAACGGTCTTGAATTAAAATATGAATTTTTTCTGAAAGGTTCGGAAAGCTTCAATGTAAAACATTCACCCGATAATAACTACAACGGTTCATATATTGTCTATCCCGAAATTTCGGAAACTGATTATACAGAAAATATCACAACAACTGCCACAACTACCACCACAACAACGACTACAACCACTACGACTACTACGGAAATTCCTGTAGTCAAGCCCGAACTTACAGGCGACCTTAACCATGATGGTGAAGTCAATATTGCTGATTTGGTTTACTGTTCAAACGCCGTAATGGGAAAAAAAACCGAATTTTCATGTGATTTCAATGAAGACGGTTTAACCGATTCATTTGACATAGTTCTTATGCGTCAGCTTTTAATCGACATAAAACAATAATTCAAAAGCCTGTAAACAGCTGAAATCTGTATACAGGCTATTTGTTTGCAGGCACGGCAAAATTAGTTAAAAAAAAAAAAAAAAAGATTAATTTATCGTTGCAAACAGTACTGTGTGGCTGTTAGACACAGCGCCG
>CAMWVV010000126.1 GCA_947177755.1 uncultured Ruminococcus sp.
GTAGTTGTTGTAGTGGGTTCTTCTGTATTTGTAGTTGTTGTAGATTTTGTAGTAGGTTCTTCTGTAGTTGTAGTTGTTGTAGATTTTGTTGTAGTAGTTGTTGTAGGTTCTTCTGTAGTAGTGGTTGTAGTAGTAGTTGTTGTTGTCACTACGATAGGTGCGTTAGTTGTAGTAGTTATTATAACCGGGTCTGTTTCAACTAAGTTATAGTTAACATTGCTATAAACTTCTTTATAAACTTCATTATGAACTTTTCCGTCCTGCTGTATTTCCTTAGTCTCTAACATGGTATACTGCTTAGTATCTAACACGATATAATTATCGTATCCTACAACATACTCAAGATATTCAACTTCTACAGGAGCAAAATCGTCTGTTGTTACTTTTCCTATAAGTACCATTTTGTTTGCTTTATCAAAGAGCGGTGCATTCTCCGGTTTGGTCACTGTAATGGTTAATCTGGTTCCATCTTTGCTGAAAATAGGTGTGCAAGAACTAAATCTCTCTGTCGATTCTATTGGTGAAAATACTAATTTTCTTGTAGATTTGAGTGTCAAAGATAAAACAGTAATCCATTCATCGATTGCATCATCTGAAATATAAACGTATAAATTTCCATTTTCTGCGTTTATTTCAACTTTACTCTGTAATGTGGAGCGTGTCTCAACAGCATTACCTCTTTCACCTTTGATTGTTTTGCTATCATCAGCCAGCGTAGTTATATGACTTGAAGAGAATATCACCATAACTGCTGCAATACCTGCTAAAAATTTTTTCAACATAGTTACCACTCCTTAAATTATATTTTAAATTCATTTCTTAATTTTTGTTGTTAAGGAATTTCTTTGTTTTCTTCTATGATTATATTCTATCATTAATTCTATAATTTTTGTACTCTGAAAAAACGACATTTTCCATAAAAAATCAGATATATATAAAAATCCCACCCGTATTTAAACAGGTGGGATATTTATTATCGGTAAAGCATTATGTCATTATCAGCCTTATCCGTCTTGTCAATCATTATCACTGTCTTCTGTAGTTTCTTCTTCAGATTTTTTATTAGTTTCTTCTTCAGACTTTATAGTTGTTTCTGTGGAAGTTGTTGTAGTAGTTTCTTCTCCGGACTGTGTAGTGGTTTCTGTGGAAGTCGTTGTAGTGGTTTCTTCTTCAGACTCTGTATCAGGAATTTTGCCACCATCAAGACTTATGGAGCTTAATTTATCCTTAGTATCTAATTTTACAAACAGTGAGTCACTTACGATACGCTGACCTGTATTGTAAATAGCATCGTTTACTCTGTAGAGTTCAACACGTACCTTTTCAGGCCAATGCATTGTTTCAACGTTTTGACGTTCAACCCAATATATCCATGTTCCGTTTCCAACATCTCCAATAGGTGCATCAGGCTTTAAGTCTGCCATACAAATCTCGTTTGCTCTGCCACTGTCGTCATAACCTGTACCGCCAACAATATTACCGTTTTCATCATAGAGGAGAACTACATTGTACGAAGGATTACCCTTATAAGAACCTAAGAATACAAGTGAACCCGCAGGAATGAAATCCTCAGCGTCCTGACCGAAATGGTAATCTTCTTCAAGTGTACCAAATGTTACCTTTACTTCTTCTTCTCCCTCAGCCTGACGGAAGTCAACATTATCGCCTGTTACGCCGAGAACATCAAGTTCAGCGATTGAAATGGTATTGTCGTTCTGGTTGAGAATCTTAATCATTACAGATGTTGTTTCAAAAGTACCAACATACGATTGACCTGTAGCGGTGAAGTAAACAGTTTCGGCTGTGTCGGTTCCTTTAAATTCACCTTCTGCTACGTTCTGCCAATCATCACCATTCTTTACATAAATTTCATAACTGCCTATTGGATTTTTTCCACTGCCGATTGTATACTTCAATCCTGTTACTTCAAGCGACTGGTGGAAGTCAAGAATTATTTCTGCTGCGTCGCTGGTTACTGTAGGCTCGTAAACTGTATTATGGTTATTATCAATAACTTCAACAGCAGGGTCATAGACTGTTGCGTCACATGGAAGCTGACTGTCTTCATCAGGTTTTTTAATAATTGATTCTGCCGTAAGACCATTTGTTGTAACGCTCCAGTTTGACTTGTCAAGACTTCCGTCATGCTTAATCTTTACCCATTCTGTCTCGGATGCTGCTGAACGGTTAAGATAATGGTCAACAACTGCAACCTTATATGATACTGTACGGTTGTTGTATGCTGTAACTGTGTCTACATATTCAGGCTCTTTTGTAAATCCTACAATACTTTCTTTGACATTTCCGTTTGAAATAGTACAACGAATGATTTCGTAACCAAGAATATCTTCTGAAGCGATTTTTTCTTTTGAAACATTAATTTTGAGGTTTACTTTGTTTGCTTCTTTTTGTTCGCCGACTTTCAGTTCAACGTTGTCTATTACCTCTGTAGTTCTAACAATATTGGTAATTGTATTTCCGTTTTCGTCTTGGGATTCAACTAACTCACATTTCAGTGAACTTTCACCGTTCTCTTTATTCTTTACATAGAGACGGGATTTTTCGTTTGCATACATGATAGCTCTTGTTTCTTTCGGGAAATTGCTTGCATATGATTTTGTAATCGAATCCGGAGTCATACCCCAGCTTTCAAAGAATTCAAGAACATTTTTCTCTGCTGCCGCACAAGCAAGACGCATAAGTTTCTGGTCTGTGTCACCATTGGTGAGATTAAGCGGCGGATTAGCACTTGCACTGTTTCTTGAATATGTGTCCACTCTTGCATAGAAGAGGTTATTGAGCACTTCATCTCGTGTTTTGTAAGTCTTGTAGTTATAATCATTATCGTAAGCAAGGTGGAGCTGCCAGTACATACCAAGCTGTAAACCTTGGTCTGCACGACCTTTTACATTTGAAGTTACTCTCTTGAAGATTCTGTCGTAGTCAAGTCTTGAATTTGTTTCATTATCCCTTGAAGATGCAAGAAGTGAGAAATAGTTGTTTGTGATTTCATTCACACAATAATTTGCATCATTGAGACAATGACCGATTTCGTGAGCGATTCCCCAACCGAAGTAATCTCCGCTTACATATTTACCGTTTTCATCTGTTGTTACTCCGGGGCAATTTACCATACCGGAAGCTGAACCCCACTGAATACCAATGTGATTTACTGCTGCATACATGAATGCACCAGTGAACATTCTCTGATAGCGGATATTGAGGTGTTGGTTAGAAACTTTGTTTATATCTGCGCTGCCAGCAGAGCCGTCATTTGCCATCAAGCCCTTATGCTGATAGAAGAGTGTAAGCATATTTTCCATTGCGTCTAATGATGTAACGAGTTTTTCTGCACGTTCGTCAAGTTCACCTTCTCCTATACCTGCAAGTATCTGAGGTGCGGGAAGTGAGTACATCATCTGAGTGCAAAGAATCTCTGTAGCACCTGCGATACAGGTTTTTTCGTCATATTTACGATTTATCTGTGAGTTTGTTGAGCTTGCATGAACGCTTGCGTGTTCTGCTTCCATGTTTGCAACGTGTTTATCAAGAGCTGTTATATATTCTTTTGCTTTTTCGATACGTTTATTTCTGTCGTTTACACGATAAAGGTCGAGAACAGGAATCTGTGTACCGCCAGCCACACGTACTGAATACGAATCATTTGCATTCACTTCGGCATCGTTTACGATATAAAGTGAACCGCCACCTTCAGCATCACCTAAATTACTGTCCGGAATAGTGATTGTATTCGCTCCTATTTTAAGGTATTGATTGTTGCTTGAGTTTAATACAACGTAGTTTGATTCTGAATTGTACTGTGTGCAGACAAGCTTCAACGATGTATTTTGACCTATTGAACTTTGGTGAGGGTTAACGCTGTTCTTACTGCCTACATAAACTGTTATTTCTGTGCCTGCACCTGCTGTAACGCCGAGAGGCTGCCATGCATTCAGTCCGTTGTAATTAACGGCTTTACCGCCCTTATTGATATTTGAGGTGAGTTGACCGTGAACAGTTACCGGCTGTGCGATGCTTTTTGCATCTTTAAGTATCTTTTCAGCTGTGTTAAGCTCTGTAGTCAGATAATCAAAATCAGGATGTAATTCACCTGTTTTTTCGTCTACTGTGTTAAGTTTCTCACGGAGTTCATTAATCTTATCCTGAGTGACGTTATTCTTCAAAGTCAGACGGAATACGTCACTTTCATCATACAATCCCATAATCTCATCTTTCAATTCACCACGCTCATAGAAAGCAATTTCTGAAAATGCAAGATGGTTACCGTTATGACCGCAATTGTCCAAACCTACACTCAGCCTTTTTGCCTTAATGCCTTTCGGGAAGTTTACAATATAGTATTTGTTTCCGTTTTTATCCTTACGTTCAATGCAGCCATATTGGGTGTTGACAACACGTGTTTCCCTACCGTTTTCGTCCACGGTGCATATATTTACATATTGAATTGATGTATTAGCATATGGGTATGTAATAGCAATAGAACCAAACTCATATTCCTTATCAAACTCAAAGAAAATACGTCTGTTGCCATTAGCATTCTGATAGCCACCATTTGTATGTGGTTCCGGAGTGACGCCTTTCAGTGTATAATATGAATCCTGATTGCCGTCAACAACTGCCCATGTTGACAATATACCGTTTTCTTTGTTTTCGTCATCTTTGTCATTGCCTATTGTAATACCATCTTGTTTTCTTGTGACATTTACGATGTGCTCACTTCCGATTTGTCCTTCATTATCAATGTTTATAGCACCATATTTATGCATCTCAACAGGTACTGTTACAATTGTTGCTGCAGACTTTATGTCTGACTTTGGACTTTCACCTGTCTTCTTGTCTTCACCGTAAGTGTTAAAAGCCTTTACATAAACTTTGTACTCAACTTTATCTTCAAGACCAACAATAGTATATTTTGTAACCTTGCCTACTTCAATTTCTTGATAAGCTGCATCACCGTTTGCTTCAATATCTGAAGCTTTTGCATAATAAACCTTATAATATTGAGCAGCGTTTGTATTGTCAGAAGTCCATGAAACTTCTATGCTCTTTGTACCACCTTTAGCAGAAACATAGTCAGGTTTGTCAGGAGCTCCTGTTGCTATTGTGGAAACTGTAGATGTACTTGACCATACACTACTACTGCCCTCTCCTGCACTGCGGACGTGTACATAGTATGTTGTGTTTGTCTTGATTAACTTGAAGTTTCCATGTTCAGAAAAAAGTGACACTGTGATTCGTCCGTCTTTCATGTATGCATTAAGTGAATCAGCTGATAGAGTACCTTTTGTGACAATTGAAGAAAAACTGCCGCCTGCTTTGGTAGAAGGGCTTGTTGACACTTCATACTCATATCCGCCCGGTCCGTTTACAACAGGTTTCCATGATATATCGATTTGTGCGTATTTATTCTCTTTCTTAAGGTCCTGTGCAACAGTAACATCGGTAGGATAATCTATTGCAGGCTCACCTAATTTTGATTCCAGACCGTTGAGAAGCTTTACCTCTGCTATTTCAGCAAGAGTTGTATTTTTTACGCTTGTAATTTTAATAGCGATTCTCTTTACGGCTGTCTGATTTCCTAAATTAACGCTGATATTACCATTACTGTCAACTGTAGCTGTTATGTGACTTTCAGCAGCAGTGATTGCTGACTTATCTTCTGAGAAAGGAACTTTAATTACATCTCCTGTACTCTCGTCAGTATATTCTATATATCCTGATGCAGCATTTGCTTCCACTGAGTATCCTTTGACATCTCCGCCCAGAACAGGCAATTCAATACCAACAGGATGGTCTTCGGAAATCGGTGTGACGTTTCCTTCTTCATCTGTTGCCTGTAATTTCATTTTAGGTTTTTCTTTTTGTACGTTGTTGCCTTCTTCACCACTTTCACTATCTGCTGTACCGCCTGTCTCGATACCCTTTATCAAATCTTCCAGTGTAGCACTGCCCTCTACTTGCTTTGTACCTTCAGACGGTTTTGCTTTGTTACTTTCATCTGAAAGCAACTTATAAATTGTATATTTTGAAGAAATTTCTTTTTCAAGATTTGCATATGTTTCCCAATTGTTATTATCGAGATAGCCTTTTGTAAAGAATCCCATGTCTGCAAGGTTTATTACGCCGTCACGGTTCAAATCAAGGTATAAATCCTCATATTTGACTTTTTTTTCTTCAAGGCTCTTTTTTTCTGCTGTAAGGCTGTCTATTTCTTTTTGAATATTTGCTTTTTCATTTTTATTGCTACTTTTTTCATGCTCTTTCTCTTTTTCAGCTAATTCTTTCTGTACTTCATCAAGTTTAACGTAGCAGTCAATAGCTTCAGCGAGTATTGTTGCATCGCCCATATCTATTTTGCCTACGCCTCTGCCCATACTGTCTTTTTCGAGTTTACCGTCTACGTCACCGTACATCAAAACTCCCGGGTGGTCTTCACTTTTACGTTCAACGTATATAGGGCTGCCATCGGGATTTACCATTGGTGTACCATTTTTATCTGTTTTCTGTTCATATGTGTAAGTGTAACCATTCTGAAAACCAAGAGTAACGTTTACTGTACATACCATATTGAGAAAATCGGATATATCCTGTTCAAATGGCAAGAATCCTTCAGCTTCAATTCTGACAGTGTATGTACCATTTGCAATGTAATCTGTTTCTACCGATACTTCAGCACCTATTTTACCCTCAATAGAAACAACTTTGGACTTTCCGTCCTTTTCGAGTACATCTGTTCCGTTTGCATCAAAAACCATAACCTTACATTCAACTGGTTGTTCAAAATCCAGCTGATTTGAAATAACAACATTAATCTTATTGTACTTGCCGTTACTACTTTCGTCCTGAGTATTGCCATCTTCTCCACCATTTCCACTTGCTCCGGTGTTGCCATTTTTTTTATCATCTTTGTTGTCTTCGTTTTTATCTCCAGCTGTTGTTTTCTGAGTATTGTCAGCATTATCATTACCTTCCGCAGCAGCTGAAATGATATTGTATGAAAGTGTAGTTGCACCAATTGTCTGTGAGAAACTTCCCATTATTGACAATGCAGCTATAAAAGCAAGTGTTTTCCTTAAACGGTATTTTTTTATTGAAGCTTTCATAGAATCCATCCTTTCTGATTTCAGCAACTCTTATTACTAATCAAGAGAGTCTAAATTATAATAAATAAGTTCGCCAATTAATTGTTTATACAGGAGTTTTTTCTGGTATTTTCTAGCTGTCTCCATCTTTAATTATATTATACTCATTTTTTAAAAAAAGTCAATATATTTTTTATTTTCGTCTGATTTTTGTCGGACTTTGACTTGTTTTTATGGGATTTTCATTATTGATATATTAGACCTGTTCTAAAAC
>CAMWVV010000127.1 GCA_947177755.1 uncultured Ruminococcus sp.
ATTATAGACTATTCTGATTTCAGATGACAGAAAACAGGCTATTTTTCGGGAATACTTGATTTTAAAAATCATATCATTCTGAGAGTTGACCTGTGCGGCGGTGTAGTATTCACGACCGCCTGTTCCGTTTACAGAAGCCCATGCAGTGAAAAAATTTTCCCATTCCTGAACGTCGTTTCCGATTTTGTCACTTGTATTTCGCAAAACTTGAAAAATAATTTTCTTAGTATAAGCCACAAAATCACCTCATAGATAATTGACGGAATACAGACTTAAAATGGTTTTAACGCACGGGTTGACCTGTTTATTGTAATTCAAAGTGTAGTCCCTTTGTGTGTACATATCATTTACAAGCACCATGAAAGCAGTAGCGAGTTCATCGTGTTGATTTATTTCGGTTTCAGAAAGTCCCGTGTAGCCTGTGATGAACGTTTTTGCCGCAGGCATAAGGACTTTTTCTATAATTTCGTCGCTGTCGTTGTCGCTGATACCGCAGTAATCCTTGACAATTTCCGTCGTTATTTCACTGATTTTCATGATGTTGCAGGGTGTACCAGTACAGCCAGTTTCTGTTCGTCTGTAACCTTGCTGTCAAATTCAAACCATGCGTTTATGCCGACTGCGTGCTGAGTAGCATATTTTTCCCTGAGAACGTCAATAGCGATATTTTCACGGAAATTAACAGAAAGTCCCTTGTAGTCGCCGTAAAGTATGGATTTGGCACTTGCGGCAACTTTCGGCATATTGTCGGAAAGATAGACGGGTTTTCCGAGTAGTCTGTAGGGGAAACTCTGCGTAACATCAGGTTCAAGAAGCGGTCTGCCGTTTGTGTCGGTGAGAAGCTTGACGACGGTGAACGTTTCGGGATTCATAGTCCAGCAGGCATTTGCCTGAAAACTCTGCTTTATAGCAGACTGGAGCTTCACAAGGTCTTCAAGACTTATTGCTGTTTTTGCCTTTGCGGTGACAGTATTTGATGTACTCAAAGCCCCTTCTGCCTTGTCTGTTGTACCGTGCAGAAGCTCTTTTTCCAGACATATGGCAATCTGTTCAGCCATGTGACGAGTAATAAATCCCATAATGTCAACGGCGGAGTTGTTGATTACGCTCTTGCCGATGAGGGTCAATGCACCCATGAGATAGCCGGACAGGTCAACAGTAACAAACTTTCCGGCATCTGCTGTAAGTTCAGTAAATTCCTCAGCATAACCCACCGTAATGTCGTGACCGCTTGCCTTTGTGTACTTAGGGATTTTCAATGTTCCTTTTACGTGGTACATCTCTGCACCTGACAGAATAGGACATATTTCCGTAACCGTCTTAATGATTCTGTTGGCGATAGTCTGCGGAATTACAGCTCCGTTGTTGGCAGTTGTGAAATTCTGTTCGCCTGCACGCATTTCACTGATTCTGCCGTTGATAAAGTCCACAAAAGCCCTTTCTTCAGCATCTGCCCTGTCGTGAGCATCTGACGGTGCGACAATATCAGTGATATTTCTTGCTTTGTCAGCCATTGCAATAGTGCTGTCAATAGCTCTGATTTCCTTTTCCAGTTCGTTGAACTTCTTTGATTCCTCATTGCTGACGGCTCTTTCCTCATTGGACGCAGTATCAATTATAGACTGCATTTCTGCCTTGAGGGTGGCTCTTTTTTCTGTAAGTTTCTTGATACTCATTTTTAAATCCTCCTTAGTCTTTCTGTAAATTCTGTGTAGTCGGGTTTTTCGACAAATTCCGTTGAAACGTCTATTGACCGACATTCAATATTAACTTCGCTGTCCGATCTGTACTCGACGGAAGTCGCCGAATAGCACGGAATTTTGTTCTTTACAAGTGTTACATGGTCAAGCATGAAGTCTTTGACGTGGCGAATCGGTAGACCGTCCGCACGCTGTTCAAGTTCGTCGACAACATTGTACATTCCGAAACTCCAGCCTTTTATTTTACCTTTGCGTGCCATGTCTATAACGCTTTCGTCCGTTATCAGAACATCTGCCCGAAGTCCTATAGCGTCCTCTGAGAGTTTCAGTGTGCCGTCATTTGTGTGAGCGTAAGCCGTCGGGCAGTGGTCAACGGTCATCGTAATATCGCCTGACTTCTTTATAGCACTGTCAAAAGCCCGCTCTTCAATCATCTCAATGACTTTTCCGTGTGGCGTGATGACTGGTCTTGAAAGCTTTCCTGTGACATTCACATAGCCTGTGATATGAAGTCCGTCGGCTCTTTTTTCCATTTGCATTCTATCACCTCTTTCTGTATCAGGGTATAAAAAAAGCACCATGAAAGGTGCTGTTATAGATATTAAGACATAAGAAAACCGCCTGATTATTCAAGCGGTAATTCAATTACTATTTATTTTTAATATTTCAGCAGCTTTTTCTTTAGATGGAACAAAATTTTTTATAAGCGATTTTTGATATTCATCATTTCCATCATATTTTTCTGAGTTCAGATTCTCTAATGCTGCTATTGCGAAATTTCCAATTGTATATCCTGATAAAACAGCATTATCTTTTTTTAAATCCTTTATACGTTCAATTATATCATTTTCTGTTATACAATGATATGTTGCCCAGATAAGTGCGTCCATTCGTACATACTTACTTTCCGAAAAAAGACTTTTTCTTATTGCTTCTTTATCACCTGAAATCATTTTGCATATATTTATTGACCTGTTATTCTTCACCAAAAATCGCCTTCCTTTCCTTTTCGAGAAGTTGTTCTAATCTTTGAACCATATCATTTCTTTTCAAAGATTTAGCAATTTCGATTTCTTTGGCATAAGCTCTCACTTCCCATTGATAACGTTCTTCTGGGTGATTTATTAGTATGTCCATGCCTTTCCAACCGGAAGCCCTATCATCTTCAGCGTGTTGATTTTCATGTTTCCATGCAGAAATACTTGCTTCTTTGTCCATTTTTATACGACCGGGTTTATTTTCTGTGATTGAAATACTTGGTTGATACCCCATAGAACGATTTGTATCTGAAATGTCCACTTCAATTCCCATTGCTTCAAGGTTATCAATTATAGTAAATAGTTCATCACGATTATTATCATAAGCACTTCCCATTACCTCACGTAAAGGGTCATCTTCTGTGTGAAACATATCTGCTTCTTTCATTATATCACTTTTTTCGGAATTGTCAAGACTTTTCGCCGAATTTTCAGCAGAAGATGATGACATTCTTCCGCCACCTCCGCCCGAACAGAAACGCCCTTTTTCGTCATGATTGTGATTATAGCGGAGTTCAATTTCTGCACGTTCCTCACCATGAGAATCAAGCTTAGCGGTCTGACCTGTGTTGGGTGTAAAGACCTCCATAGTTTTCGGATTGAGAAGAACATCACCGAGACCCATAGTCACGAAATTAAAGCCGAGTGGTTCATAATCTTCTTCTCGACGGATTTCGTCAACCTGTAAAATATGATTTTTTACGGCTATCTGATAAGCCTCATAGCGTTCACGGAGACTGCCTCGTGTCAGTTCTTTGGTATCGAATGCAAAATAAAAGCCCTGATACTTTTCTTTTTCGAGGAGCAGAAAAGCGTCAAGAGCGGTTTCAATCTGATTAAGGATAGCCGTTATAGCTGAAATGAATTTCTTGTTGTCGTCATCGGTCGCACCGCCATCAATGACAGTGTGCGGAAAGCCGAAAATCTTGCATATTTCGACGCTGTTGACTTTTTTGTTTTCATTGATTTGCAGTTCAACAGCCGTTGAAGATACTGGCTGAAAGTCAAGACCGTCATTCAGAACGGGAATTTTTTCGTTGTCATTATCGTACAACGCACGGCAACCAGTTTTTACAGTTTCAAGAGCTTCGGCGGAAAGTTTGTTCTTGGATTTCAGAAAACCACCCTTGTTACCGCCTGTCTTGTTCATTTTGTTTTCAAGTTTAAGCGAATTATAGGCGACTGAAAGTATTTTAGGGTTATCATCCTGAATCGGAATATTGCTGTAGCCGTTTTTCGTCTTTCTGAAAAGTCTGATAAACTGGAAGTCATAAAATTTTCTACCGTTCACCATGATGTCGAATGCCTTGAAAATCGGGTCATTATTGGTCATTATGCTGATGTTCCTGCTGTCAACGTAATGCAGACTTTTTGTCTTTATTCCGTCGGAATTTAAATAAATCCACGCACCATTGCCAAGGAAATAATCTTCCGTGACTGCTTTCCACATATCAACAGTACTCAAAGTGTCACCTGTTTCGCCGTTAAGGAGTGAAAGACGGTTATCGTCCGTAATTTCAGTAATTCTGCCGTTTTCTTTTTTGTAGAGTTTCACGGGCAGACGTGAAATTGTCTCAGCAATTTTGTTGATGCAAGCCGAAACTGTCGGTATCTCCATAGCCTGCGAACGTGTGACCGCCTGTTCTGAAAAAATCGAACTCAAAGCTGAAACGTCCGTAAGTCCGACAGGTTCGGCACGGGTTTCCTGTTTATGCTTAAATAATTTAAAAATATTATCACCCCTCAGATAAGAATACAGCCGAAATCTTCGGTTATACGGTCAAGTTCGTTGACCTGCAAAAGAAAAACCGCATTTATAAGCGAAACAACCATGTCCACTTTACCTGCGGATTTCTTTTTGTTAACATATTGATTCAGATTTGTATCATAAGTACACCGTGCATTCTGAAAATTTATCTCCAGCATCTGATTTTCCGAATAGCTGAATTTTCCGCTTAAAATGTACTCTTTCAGCAGTTTTGTGGGACGGTGCAGGACACTTGAATGCTGTTTTATCTCAACGCATTCTATTGGATTTTCAGCACTTTCAAGCTTCTGAACCGTAGAAATAGCGTTGTAGCGGTCAAAACCGAGCTGAACAATGTTTACACCGTATTTTTTCTCAAGATTCAAAATAAAACTTTCAACAAAAAGATAGTCAATTACCTCGTCACCGCACTCAAAGCAGACACCGCAGTCAATAAGTTTCTGATAGTCGACCTTTTCGGCTTCGGTCTTTTCTTTTTTACGGTCTTTCGGGATAAATCCCCACACTTTTGCATAAATAAAGCCGTCGACAAGCGTCACCATAGCAACGGACGTATTGTCATTGGTCTGCGAGAGGTCAAGACCCAGATAAACATCACGACCATGCCAGAATGCGTCATCATCAGGTACTTTGCACTGCCTCAGCTTAGTGATTTCTATATAGCCTTCTGTTCCAAGTCCCTTGTACTGAATGTTCAGATGTTTACAAAGAAAATTTTCCTGTCTGTTCTTGTACAAGATAGCCATTTGTCTTTTCTGACAGAGTTCATCAAAGATATATTCGTGAGCATATGCGACGGGATTTGCCTGATATATCGCCAAATCTTCCGTTTTCCATGCGTCGCCTGCCTTGTACTTGTCATCGGGTTCATAAAGAAGTGCGAATATCCGCTGATTTTCAAGCAGACAGTCCAGCGATTTTTTAGCAACGTCTATTTCCTCAAGCATGGCGTTGCTGTCGTTCGGGTACTGGGTCGAAATGATTATGCCGAGTTTTTCGTAAAGCGTAATCTGCGAACTTCGCATAGCCTCAATGGGATAGTTGTCCATAGCTCCGCACTCATCGGCAAGAAACATATTGGCAAGTTTGCCGTCCATTTTGTCGTTAGAATAGGCAAGAGGTGTGTATTCGCTGTCCGTAAGCTTACAACGGATTTCTTTCCGCAGGGTCTTGAAAATTTTTTCATCGGCGAGACACGGACTTGATTTAATGATTTTCTTTATTGCAAGCTGTAACTCGGAAGAAAGTTTCAAATCGGGTGCAACACTGAAAAAACGGCTGAATTTCGGTTCTGTAAGAAGTCCGATAATAAAAATAACCGCCGAAGTAAACGTTTTGAAGTTCTTTCGGGCGATTTCTAAAATTGCGGTCTGATAGTAACGGAGACCGTCGGAACGCCTTACCGTACAGAATACTGCATAGATAAAGAAAAGTGCGTAATCTTCAAGACCGTCAAGCATTGTCACCGACAAATCAGGGTGTACCATGAGTTTCAGGAGTTTGGTGATTTTTTTCCAGCGTTTTTCATTGATATATATTTCAGGGTCTTTGCCGTCGGCGGTGTCAAGCCACAACTGTGCCTGTTTCTTGACGTATATCCCGACAAACCTGTTATTGTCCTCCGCACACCATGATGCATATTTATATGCCCTGCTGTCTTTTATCAGATTGTTCGACACATCTGAAAATATCACTCCTTTCTTTTTTCGGACATAAGAAAACCGCCTGAGTTATTCAGACGGTAGTCTATTTTTGTTTTGTTCAATCAGTTCATAAATATAATCGGGTAATGTTCCATTTTTCCACTGTTTGCGGTGTTCATTTTGACTTCTATGATTACAGCCCCCTGCATAATCAGGATTCTCACGTTGAATTAAATCGTCAAACCAACCACATACAGGGCATAAATCATAACTGTCTATCTCATCAAAGTAAAATTTCCTACATACAGGACAAATTAATTTTTCATTTATCATTAACACCTTCAGCTCTTTTCATGTCATTATAATATTTGATACCTTCATCCGGCTTAAACAATGTACGAAGTCCTTTATTGATATCAGCCTTAACATAATCATTTTTTGCAACATCATACCTGCAAATATGCCCTTCTTTTGTTTTATAACCTAAAATATTCTTTCCATCAGCTGCGGATTCTGCAAGCTGTACGCCTCTTTTTTCATATTGTTCTTTGGTTAAAATATTATCTGCCTTATATTCGGCTTGATGTGTTCTTCCATTTTGCCAATGATTATTAAGTTTCTGTTTATTTGGAAAACCTTTCTTTTTAAGCGAATTAGCACCAGTGGCAGAAACTTCATCACTACTAATTTTATCACTTTTTTCAGATTTGTCAATAGATTTATTAAGCTTTGCCCCGCCGTTGCTGTAAAGTCTCTTTTCAGAAGATGATGACATTCTTCCGCCACCTCCACCAGAACAAAAACGCCCCTTTTCGTCATGATTGTGGTTGTAGCGGAGTTCAAGCAGACGTCCCCGAAGTTCGATTATCTGTAATCTTCTTTCATAGTCGGAATAGTCAATAAAATTTACGTTTTCGGCAATATATGTACGTGTTTCTATAATAATTTCAGTCATTCAGCAACTCCATAAGTGGATTTTCCTCTTTCCCCTGTAAGTTTATATTAGCTATTTTCGCACGTGCCTGAGGGGAAAGACAAAGCTCATTGCAGTAACGGAAAAAAGCTTTTGTGTAGCGGTCTTTGGTAGCCATGAGAGAGGAATCCGCCAGAAGTTCAGGATTTTCGTTAACCTGTTTTTCAATCGTCTGCATAC
>CAMWVV010000128.1 GCA_947177755.1 uncultured Ruminococcus sp.
GTGAAATATCATAAAGATTAATTTCACCGTCCTTGTTTATGTCACCTCTTACGGATTTTACAAAGTTTTCCGCAAGATTCATTGAACTCATATCAATCCAGCCGTCTTCACCGTTAATTGTAACAAGTCCGTAACCATTTTCAACCTTTCTTACTTCAACAATCTGACCTGAAGTAATTTCTGCAATTACTTCACCCGAAGAAGTATATATACAGGCTGTTTCTTCTCCCGAATAATAGAACTCTGTTGATACACCTGTTGTTGCTGCGGTTGTAGTTTCTGTAGTAGTTGTTTCCGTTGTTGACGTTTCTGTCGTGGTGGTCTCGGTTGTTGATTCCGTCGTTGTCGTTTCTGTTGTAGTAGTTTCGGTTGTTGATTCTGTCGTTGTCGTTTTCGTGGTGGTTTCGGTTGTTGACGTTTCTGTCGTGGTAGTTTCAGTTATTGACTTTGTTGTTGTCGTTTCCGTGGTGGTTTCGGTTGTTATTTCTGTAGCACAGTCAGTGGTAACAACATTGTCATTGCTTATGTCAGTGAATAATGACGGCGGATTCTTTCCTGTTATAACTTCATATTCTGTAATATCATAATTACTGTAAGTATCAAACATCAGAATCTCGTCTTTGGCAGGGTCAATCATATAAACATCGTCGTCTGTAACATTCTCCACGAAAACCCAGTGATTGCCGACATTACATATAACGTAATAACCGTTTTCCATGACTGAACGTATTTCATCAGCCTTTCCGCTCTTGTCGGACGACTTAAAATAATTCACTCCCTGTATTTTTACGTCAGGAATTATAGCGGAAACTGTTGACCAGCTCGCCAATGCTCCCCCGTAAGTGAAACCGTTTATTCCGTTGATAGCCTGAGCAAAAACCCCCGGATTGAAAGATTCGGGATTTACAGACCCCGAATGTGCAGCCAGAATTGCAATTGAAGTGACGAAACAGCCCGATACAGCCATATTTGAATAACCCATAGGAATATCCGCCCATCTCTCGTCCATCTGGCTCCAGGAATGGTAGTCTTCTTCTGCATACACCTCACTATATCTGTATGAGCCGTTAAAAGACCCTATGAAAACGAGAGCAGCAAGTGTAATACCTGAAAGACCATTCCTTTTTTTATTCAGCATAAATACCTCCATAGACATTTTTAAATCTGTATTATATAAATTCTGTTTATACAGATTTTTTTATTTTCCAGTTCCTTTTTCTTTTCTTCTCTTTATAAGCTTCATAAGCCGCTATGTATTCCGACATAGCTTTTTCTCTTTCTATATCATTCAGTACAGCTTCACCGTAAACCATTCTGTCGAACATATCCGCAATACTGTAAATATCTGCGTTCCATTCGTTGTGTATAAGGTCTGCGGTTTCCTGAGATGTATAGCCTCTGTCAATGCTGAAAACACGGTATATCCTGCATAAAATAGCAGAAACCGCTTCATTCGGTGACTTTCTGCTGTATCTGAAAATGAAAAGCCTGTGTGAAACGGCAGGATAAAGGAAAATGCACATCATCACTGCAAAAGCAAGCAGAAGAATTATAAAGCCCGCTCTTGCGAGAGAATCGGCAGTGGTGTTTTCCTGCTCCGCAATTCCGTCACTGCTTACCGTAGGCTCAAACGACATCCAGCCGAAACCTCTTATATAAAGTTCGGGAAAACCGTGTGCGTCATTACCTGTAACAATAAAATTAGTGTTTATCGCCTTGTTATCGTAAAGCTGGGACATATTATATCCCTCGCAGAATCTCGCAGGAATACCCACGGCTCTCGCAAGAAGCACCATAGCTGTTGCATATTCATAGCAAACGCCTCTTTTGGCGGTGAAAATAAAATCTTCAGCATTGTCGCCTTTTTCCTTTCGGTAATCGAGGTCATAAACATAGTTATTATTACTGAAATATTGTTCAATTGCCTTTGCCTTATCATAATCCGAAGTATAACCCGAAGTGATTTCCAGAGCAAGATTGTAAATCATCTGACTTTCTCCGTAATCAAGAAGAAAATCATCATAATCTTCATAATCACTTATTTCGTCACTTATCAGATTTATATAATTACGAATTTTTTCGTCATATTCCGAATGACTTTCCAGAACATCCAAAGCGTCGGAAAGAATTTCTTTATAATCGTCATCGGAAAATATATCCGTAACCGATTTATTCAGACTGTTCATGAAGAATGTATCAGGCGTATAGTTGTATACAAATTTTTCGTCATATGCGAAATAATCCCGTGATTTACTGTTGTCCGCATAGATAAGCCCCGACTTGATAAGTGCCATTCTGTTACGATATGAAGTAGACCAAAAATTCTGAACGAGTGGCGGAACAGGTGCGAACTGAGAACCACGCACATTTGAAGTTATTGAAATCCATTTTGATTCGGATATTGAAATATTATTTTCAGAATATCCCTCAAAACCGTATTTTTCGGCAAATTCACCGTCTAATTCACCTGCATACAATACCGCTTTAACAATACTTCCCGTTTCGGAAAATTCAAGCAGACCGTTTTTCATGCTTTCGGATTCGCTTTCAAACGTCTTTACAAAATTTCTGTCGGAATCTTCAACAGACCATGAATCCGTATCATAATGATACGTGGAAAACGTCGTGGTTTTAAGACGCATAGGCTCGGAAGCGTTTACATAATAAAGCGGTGTATTTATGTTTGTACGGAAGAACTGCTGACCGTCGGTATCATCTCTGAAAACGTTCAGCATAGCGGTCAGGCGGTCTGTAAACTGTTCAGCTGAAATAAGAGTATCAAGAAAATCCCTGTCCGCCTCTATTTCGGGCTTCGGAATCATTGAAGCAACAGATGCAAACACAACCGCATAAGCAGTCACCGACTTCCATATTGTTTTTCTACCTACAATTTCCGTTTCTTCTGTATTCTGCATCTGCCTGAAGTCAATCATAATCAGTATGTAGGAAACGGCGAGAAGAATTATGAAACAAGTCGGCATTTTTTCGTATTCCTTGCCGTATATGGCAAACGGTATTATAAGTATCAGAAATCCCATAAAAATCCTGTAACGGATTTTTGTGAAATAATATATTACTGACATCATAAATAACTGGAATAACAGGAATATTACTATTGTATACCATTGACTGTAATCAAGCACATCCTGCGGTGTAAGAAACCATATGCCGAAACTAAGCGGATAAGAATTTTCCCCGTTTTTTTGTGCAAATCCAACAGCATACATAAAAACCAGAAAAAGTGCTATATATCCAATTGTACCGATAAATTTATGTTTTGTCATGTAATCAAAAAGCCTGAACGAAAGCCCTGCGATTACAAAAGAAACAATACCATAAATAAGAGTATGCTCGCTTTTGTAATGATACATTATCGACATCATGACAATAACAGTATATATCAGTACAGGGTCACAGGCAATTTTCAAAATAAAATCCTTGAATCTGTTATTATTTTTCTGCATTTTTTATACCCGTTTAAAATTGTTGTCCTCGTCGAGATACCACAGCGGCAAATCCGTATGATTTTCCGAATCCTGCGATACTCCGAGAATACTTGTGTTTTCATGATTTTCGATTTTATCTGTTACCGAAGAAAAACCATTTCCTGCATTGGTTGTGGCAACAACACACGCACAAACAGAAGCATTTTCAGGCGGTACACTTATACGTCTGTCGGTAACTGTTTTTACAGAAAGAATTTTAAGTAAAAGCTGTAACGGATAATCAGGACTGTCAACACTCTCCGTAACAATTTCACCCGACGAATCATAATAAGCAAAACTGCACGCCATTCCCTGCTTTACCATGAGAGTAAGCAGACCAAAAACCGAAACAAGCAGTTTTTCTTCGGCAATTACCGCTTTTTCCGCATTCTCCGAACTGCTTCGGAAAAGGTCAAGCAGAATCATCGGCTGAACAGATGCCGCCGCTTCGTCAAGACGCACCATGAGTTTTGACCTCTTTGAAGAAAGTTTCCAGTTAATGCGTTTAAGCGGATCACCCATGACATATTCACGGTGTTCATAACCCGGAGTGGTATTGGCTGAAAACATCATGGAAGTATCATTTTCTTCGTCGTCGTCACTTGTCATAACAACATCCGCAATAGCCCTGAAAAGCTGTGAAGACGCTTTTATATCGGGAATTTCGGGAATTACTCCCACACTTTTTGGCGGTGGAAGTCCCGCTTTTGCTTTAAATTTCACAAATCCGAGAAATCCGCACGAATAAACCGACTCAACGGCAATTTCACCGTTTCCGCCTGTAACTGCCCCGACATCGAACGTAAAACTTTTCTTTCTGTCGTTAAGCATTGAAATACGGTAGACTTTCATTTTTTTATCGAAAACCTCCGAAACAGACGGCTTTATGTCAATAAACGCACACGGAAAACCACTGTCTTTTTCAACTGTCACAGTGACAGAAAGCCTGCTGCCTTTTTTTACATAACCGTCACAGTCAAATGAAACTTTTATTTTGTTTCTGCCGTAAACGGTGAAAACAAGGGAAATAATAGGTGCAAACACCAGAAAAGCAAGAAGAATTATTCCCATTTCACCGTCTATATAAAAAGTAAAAACATAAAGCAGAAATGCCACCGCTGTAACACTGATTAAATTTTTTATTATTCTCATCAGCGTATACCCGGAACTTCACAATTTTTCAGCAGACTTTTTACATATTCCTCATTAGTGCCGAAAGCCGTTTTGCCTTGCGGAGATAAAATTATTCTGTGCGAAAGTACCGAAACTGCGGCATTCTTCACATCGTCAGGAGTTGCATAATCCCTTTCGTATATGTAGGCAAAAGCTTTTGACGCTTTATAAAGTGCAATACTTCCTCTCGGGCTTATTCCAAGAGTGGTGTTTCTGTCGTTTCTTGTCGCTGAAACCATATTCACAATATAGCTTTTGACCTGTTCCGTAACCCTTACCCTGCGTACTTCATTCTGTAGCATTTCAATATCGTCAAGGGACATAACAGGCTGTTCAATGTTGACAATGGGGTTGTGCATTTCAGTGCGTTCAAGAATTTTTATTTCCTCTTCTTCGGAGGGATAACCCATCGACAACTTCATGAAAAATCTGTCCATCTGAGCCTCCGGCAGATGAAAAGTACCATAAGTTTCGACGGGATTCTGAGTTGCCATAACAAGAAAAGGCTTAGGAAGCTGATGTGTAACGCCGTCAAGACTTATCTGATGCTCCTCCATAGCCTCAAGCAATGCAGACTGGACTTTGGGTGATGCTCTGTTAATTTCGTCTGCAAGCAGAAAATTACAAATAACTGCTCCTTCACGGTAAACAAAGTCATTTTTCTGTGGGTCAAGCATGGTAAAACCCGAAATGTCGGACGGCATAACGTCGGGAGTAAGTTGAATACGGTTGAACTTTCCGCCGATTGAACGTGAAAGAGCCGTAATAAGCTGAGTTTTGCCCACTCCTGGAACATCTTCGAGAAGAACATGACCCTCACAGAGAAGTGCGGCAAGCAGTCTCACAACCGTATCATTCTTACCGACAATAACTCTTCCTATTGAAAAAGCAAGTTTTTCTATATTTTTATTCATATATAAATACCTCATAAATTGAGCATAATATTCAATTAAATTTATTATAGCATACTTTTTTGTTTACTGCAAGTGAAATATACACGAAAAACGCCCCTGCTTTTTGTGAGTTTCACACAAAAAAACAAGAGCATTATATAAATATTAATATACTGAATTTCTTAATCAGTTATCTTCTTCGTGAAACAATAAAAGAAATAATCGTCAGCACGAATGAAACCAATGTCAGAATACAGCAGGCAACAAACGCAACCACCGACCATACCGTTATTTTTCCCTCGGTAATCTGCATATCGGCAAACATTGACTTTTCAACCCCGACATTTGCAAGGTCTTCAACAGCTTCATTATAATATTTTTCATAGTCTTCCATACTGCTCGGATAACTGAGTTTACCGTCAAATTCAATGTTAACTATCGGTTCGGCGGCTTCCTCAATCGTAAAATAATTGTACCATTTATCTGCGGCTTTGTCGAGTTCTGCAATAAGGTCTTTGTCCGACGTTGAAAAAACCGTAAAAAAATCTGTATCATCAAGATTGCTTACAATATAATAATTAGTTTCCTTTTTGTGTATAGTTATGCCATATTTTTTAGTAGTTTCCTCATAGACAGCAAACGGACCGTATACAAAATCAATTTCACCGCTTATCATGGCATAAGGGTCAGAAAAATCAACCTTTTCCGATTTATTGAAATTAATTTCATGCCCTTTTATGTAGCGTGTTGCGTCGTCCAGAAAAGCCATAGTGAAAACAAGTGCAAGCACCATGGCAAACAGAAAAAATATTGTCTTTGACTTTCTCATATAAACCTCCTTACAAAAAACCGCAGGATAAACCTGCGGTTTGAAAAATTACTTAATCATCTTTGCAACTTCGTCAGCAAGGTTATCTTCTTTCTTTTCAATACCTTCACCACGCTCGTAACGGATAACGTCAACAACCTTTATAGAACCGCCAAGTTTCTTAGCCTCTGCGTCAACATAGCCCTGTACTGAAAGCTTGTCGTCCTTGACGAAAGCCTGTTCAAGCAGACAGTTTTCACTATAATACTTGCCTATCTTGCCTTCAACAATCTTGGCACGAACCTGCTCGGGCTTGTTAGCCATCTTCGGGTCTTCTGCCATCTGAGCAAGCATGATTTCTCTTTCCTTTGCAAGAACCTCGTCGGAAACCTGTTCACGACAGAGATAAGGAGCATTAAGAGCGGCAGACTGCATTGCAACGTCCTTACCGATAACAGAAACCTGTTCAGCGGAAAGGTCTGTATCAAGCTTAACCATAACGCCGATACTGCCGCCGTTGTGGATATAGGAAGCAAGAACGCCCTCAAGTCTTGTGAAACGGCGGATAACAATGTTTTCTCTTATCTTCATACCTGCAAGTTCTGTAAGAGCTTCGCCGACTGTACCTGTACCACCACTGATTGTTTCAGCCTTAAGAGCCTCAATGTCAGCAGGATTCTTTTCAATAATTGTGTTTGCAACAGCGTTTACGAAATTTCTTATATCGTCTGTGTTTGCTGCAAAGTCGGTTTCTGTGTTTACTTCGAGAAGAACACCCACATTATCATTTACAACAGCGGCAACAACACCTTCTGCGGCTGCTCTGTCTGCTTTCTTAGCCTGTGTAGCAAGTCCCTTTTCTCTGAGGAACTCAACAGCCTTGTCC
>CAMWVV010000129.1 GCA_947177755.1 uncultured Ruminococcus sp.
CATAAGACGTGATACGAGATGTCCTCTTTGCTCGTGGTGTCTGAGATGTGTTTAAGCGAAATATGTATACCAGCTTTTGTAACTGACATTGAAAGCCGTGCGGTAGTTGATGCGGCAAAGAGTGCGGGGGCAAGACAGGTATATCTGATACAGGAGCCTGTTGCGGCTATGATTGGTGCGGAAGTTGACATTGCAAAGGCAAAGGGTCATATGATAGTCGACATCGGAGGAGGTACAACGGATATTGCTATTGTTTCAATGAACGGCGTTGTAACTTCCCATACAATAAAAATCGCAGGAAATGCCATAAACCGCTCTATTATAAAGTATATGCAGAATCATTACAAGCTTCTGATAGGCGAACAGACAGCGGAAAAAGTCAAGATAGGGCTTTGCAATCTTTACGACCCCAGCGACGATATAACTTTTATTGTAAAGGGTCGTAGTCTGCTGAAAGGTCTGCCGTCACAGGTACTTCTGAGTGAAACCGAACTTTTCAAGGCAGTTGAAGATGATACATTTTCCATTATGGAGGCAATAAGAAAAGTTCTTGAAGACTCACCGCCCGAACTCGTCGGCGACATATATGACAACGGTTTACTTCTTACGGGTGGCGGTGCATTGCTCGGCGGTCTTTCACACCTCATAAGCCGTACACTTGATATAAAATGCCGTGTTGCAAAAGATGCAATAAACTGCGTTGCAAAAGGCACAGGGCTTGCTTTCGGAAAAATGTCCTCCCTGCTTGACGGATTCGAATCCGCTCCCGTATACAAATACAGATAACAAAAAGGCTGTACGGTTTTCACCATACAGCCTTATTTTTTTAAGAATAAACCAGATTATCTCTTAACATTGAAAGCAGCCATGCCAGGATATACAGCAGCGTTTCCAAGTTCCTCCTCAATTCTGAGAAGCTGATTATACTTTGCAACACGCTCTGAACGGCTCGGAGCGCCTGTCTTAATCTGACAAGTGTTGAGAGCAACAGCAAGGTCAGCAATAGTTGTGTCAGCTGTTTCACCTGAACGGTGTGAAGAAATAGCTGTATAACCTGCCTTGTGAGCCATCTTGATAGCTTCGAGAGTTTCAGAAACTGAACCAATCTGATTAAGCTTGATAAGGATTGAGTTACCAGCACCGAGACCGATACCCTTTGAAAGTCTCTCTGTGTTTGTTACGAAAAGGTCGTCACCAACGAGCTGAACCTTACCGCCGAGCTTAGCAGTCATTCTCTGCCAGCCTTCCCAGTCCTCTTCATCAAGACCGTCTTCGATAGAGATGATAGGATACTTGTCAACGAGAGCTTCCCAGTGAGCGATAAGCTCATCAGAAGTAAATGTTTTGCCTGACTTGGGCTGTTTGTAGAAACCGATACCCTTTTCCTTGTCTTTCCATTCAGAAGAAGCAGCGTCCATTGCAATCATGAAGTCCTTACCAGGTTCATAACCTGCTGCCTTTACAGCTTCAAGAATAGTTTCGATAGTTTCCTCATCGCTTGCGAGGTTAGGAGCAAAACCGCCTTCGTCGCCTACTGATGTAGCAAGACCCTTAGCCTTGAGAATCTTAGCGAGGTTGTGGAAAACTTCTGCACACCATCTGAGTGCTTCCTTGAATGAAGGAGCGCCTACAGGCATAATCATAAATTCCTGTGTATCAACAGTATTTGTAGCGTGAGCACCACCGTTAAGGATGTTCATCATAGGAACAGGAAGCTTTGTACCCTGAATACCGCCGAGGAATCTGTAAAGCGGAATACCGAGTGAAACAGAAGCAGCTCTTGCAGCAGCGATAGAAACTGCGAGAACAGCATTAGCACCGAGATTAGACTTGTCCTTTGTGCCGTCAGCTTCAATCATAGCCTTGTCTACAGCATAGATGTCAGAAGCGTCCATACCCTTAAGAACTTCGTTGATAGTTGTGTTGATGTTTTCAACAGCCTTCTGAACGCCCTTTCCGAGATAACGGGACTTGTCGCCGTCACGGAGTTCGAGAGCCTCAAACTCACCTGTAGATGCACCGCTGGGTGCTGTACCTCTTGCAACTGTACCGTCAGCAAGATATACTTCAGCCTCAACTGTAGGATTGCCTCTTGAATCCATGATTTCTCTGCCGACTACTTTTTCAATTGTTAAATTGCTCATAATAAAGTTTCTCCAATCTGCCGTGAAATTGTCCCACGGCGAAATTTTGCTGTTATTAGCCATGATTAATGATAACACGATTCAGCATTTTTGTCAATATAAGGAAATGAAATTATATCATCTTTGTAATAAAACAACAAAAACGCCTGTAAAAATTTGTGCAGTGTTATTAAAAATGAACGTCGGAAATGTTTATAAGTTTTCAATTTTGTCAGTTGCTTCTTCGAGCCAGTCGCCCTCAAAGAGTTCTATTGTACCATTATCACAAAGCTTTGCAAGGTCTGTACAGATAGGAAGTCTTGCAAGAACAGGAATATTATAGCGTTCTGCCACTTCGTCAAGATGACTGTCGCCGAAAATATTTATTTTCTTTTTGCAGTCGGGACATTCATAGTAACTCATATTCTCAATGATTCCGATAATCGGAATATTCATGATTTTAGCCATTTTAACAGCCTTGCCGACAATCATTGAAACAAGTTCCTGCGGAGATGTCACAATTAAAATCCCGTCAACTGGAAACGACTGGAAGACAGTAAGCGGAACATCGCCAGTTCCAGGGGGCATATCAACAAAAAGATATTCAGTATCTTTCCATATAACATCAGTCCAGAACTGCTTTACAACTCCTGCAATTACAGGACCTCTCCATACAACAGGGTCTGATTCATTTTCAAGCAGAAGATTCACGGACATAACGTCAATACCTGTCCTGCTCTTTGAGGGGAAAATTCCGCTTTCACAGGCTTCTGCCTTGCCGTGTATGCCGAAAGCCTTAGGCACGGACGGTCCTGTAACGTCAGCGTCAAGAATACCGACGTTTTTATTTCTCCTGCTCATGCTTACGGCTAAAAGTGAAGATACAAGTGTTTTTCCGACACCGCCCTTACCGCTTACAATACCAATAACTTTACCGATATTACTCATTTCGTTTGGCTTTTCAAGAAAACTCTGTGGTTTGTTGCAGTTGCCTGCACTTGCACAGCCTGAACATTCGTTATTACATTCATTTGACATAATAAAAATACTCTCCTTTTATAATTACTTTGTACCAAACATTCTGTCACCTGCATCTCCTATGCCCGGAACTATGAATTTATCTTCATTCAGACCCTTGTCAAGCGACGCACAGTAAATGTCAACGTCAGGGTGTTCTTTCTGAACAGCTTCAACGCCTTCAGGTGAACAGATAATACACATGAACTTTATATTTTTAACACCAAGCTTTTTGAGTTCAGCAATAGCCATACAAGCCGAGTAACCCGTAGCAAGCATAGGGTCAATAATAATGCAGTCTCTTTCAGCAACGTCGTCGGGCAGTTTTGCATAATACTTTACAGCCTGATGAGTTTCGGGGTCACGGAAAAGTCCGATGTGACCGATTTTAGCGGCAGGGACAAGAGCGGTAACGCCCTCAATCATTCCGAGACCTGCTCTCAGAATCGGTACAAATGCAAGCTTTCTGCCCGATATAATTTTTGTCTTTGCTATTGCAACGGGCGTTTCAATTTCGATTTCCTTAAGCGGTAAATCACGGGTTGCCTCATAACAGATAAACATAGCCGTCTCCGAAACAAGTTCCCTGAACTCCTTTGAACCTGTGTTCTTGTCTCTCATGAGTGAAATTTTGTGCTGAACAAGCGGGTGGTCAATAATGTGTAACTCTCCCATATCCAGTACCTCCTTTATTTATTTTAACCTGAAATATTACAGATTATTATTTTCAATATCAGTGATAAGGTCAATTCTACGCTGGTGACGACCGCCCTCAAAGCCTGTTGTCAGGAAGATTTCAGCGAGTTCTACAGCAAGACCGTTTCCGAGTGTTCTCGCACCCATACACATAACATTTGCATCATTATGCAGACGGGTGAACTTTGCAGAAAACGAATCGGAACAGAGTGCGGCTCTTATACCTTTTACTTTATTTGCCGCCATTGACATACCTATACCTGTACCACATACCAGAATACCTTTATCACAGTTTCCCGAAGTAACTTCTTCACATACTGCCTTTGCAACAACAGGATAGTCACAAGGCTGACCGTCAGTCCCCATATCCTTAAATTCAAAACCTTTTTCAGAAAGAGCCTCAATAACGGCTTTTTTCATTTCAACGCCTGCGTGGTCACAGCCTATTGCAATCATGTTATATTCCTCCATAATATTTATTTATAATTTTTTTATAATTATGAATTGTTTCTGTTTTCCAAATCCTTTTCAGCCTTGACTTTCTGTAAGTAAGATACTTCCAGTTCGTCGGGGGAAATTTCCTTTTTTGAGAGTGAAGCAAGACAAACACCGCAGGCATTCTGTAGTCTGCTTTGTGGCGGTGCTATGAATAATTTAGGTGACTTATAGTCCATGAAGAAGTCCCCTGCTCCGTCACCGCACAGAAGTGCTTCCTTACCATTCATTGCGAGAAATTCCGCCAGTTCGTCACGGCTTATAATTTCCTCTTTGCATAACGGCTCAAGACAATAACCGTCGCTTTTGTATGAGCAGGTGTAGACAAGTTCTCCCCTTGCTTTCATTACTGAACATATAGTACCGTGAAAAACGACATTATTATAAGCCAGTCCCTCCAATGTAGAAACACCCACGCACTTACAGCCGAGTGCGAAACACATGGCTTTTACTCCTGCAACACCTATCCTCAGACCCGTATATGACCCAGGACCGTCGGCGACCGCTATCCTGTCAATATCTGACATGGTTTTTCCTGCGTTATATATTATATCCTTTACCATAGGCATTATAACCTGTGAATGTGTCTTCTGAGTGTAAAGCGTACTTTCTGCAAGGAAAATTTCCTTATCCGAATCAAAAAGCGAAGCAGACGCAGTTTTACCTGATGTATCAATTCCAAGAATCAGCAAATCTTTCACCGTCCTCAATAATTATTTCCCTTTCGTTTTCACCGACGGGATTAATAGTTATATATATAGTGTTTTTCGGCAGGAAGTCTTCAATATTCTCCGACCACTCTATAACAGCAACATTTTCATCAAAAGGATAATCAAAGAAACCTGTCGATTCAAGACCGTCCTCAGTCTGTATACGGTACATATCGAAATGATAGAGTGTTATATTATCCCCCCTGTACTCGTTCACAAGGGCGAAAGTCGGCGAGGAAACGCAGTCACCAAGTCCAAGACCGCAGGCTATTCCACGTGTGAAAGTAGTTTTTCCTGCACCGAGACCGCCTTTATATGCGATTATATCCCCTGCCCTGAGAAGCTGACCGAGTTTTTCGGCGATTTTAATTGTTTCCTGCGGTGAATGTGTAATAATTTTCATACTCATTAAAACAGTCCTGTAATATTGCCGTTTTCGTCGCAGTCGATATTGAAAGCAGACGGCTTTTTAGGCAGTCCAGGCATGGTGAGAATGTCGCCTGTGTAGATTACAATAAAACCTGCTCCCGATGAAAGCTTTGCATCACGTACTGTTATTTTAAAGTTTTCGGGCTTGCCGAGAAGTGACGGATTATCAGAAAGTGAATACTGTGTTTTGGCAACACAGACGGGAAGCTTTCCGAAACCGATATTTTCGATTTCGCTGATAGCCTTTTCAGCCTGTGCGGTATATATAACGCCGTCTGCACGGTATATTTCCCTTGCAATAATTTCTATCTTTTCCTTTACGGGAAGTTTTTCGTCATAAATCGGAGCAAATTTATTGTCTGCATTTCCGTATATTACTGCACATACTTTTTCAGCGAGGTCTTTTCCGCCCTCACCGCCTTTTGCGAAAACTTCACACATTGAAACCTTTACACCCGTTTCCGCACAGAAGTCCTCAACAAATTTCACTTCATTGTCCGTATCAGTTCCGAAACGGTTAACCGCAACCACTACAGGCACGTTATATTTACGCATATTTTCAATATGTGTTTTAAGATTTACAATACCTTTTTTAAGTGCGGTAATGTTTTCTGTGGAAAGGTCTGCCTTTGCAACACCGCCGTTATACTTCAACGCCCTTATAGTCGCAACGAGTACAACACATGACGGCTTTAAGTTTCCATAACGGCACTTTATATCAAAGAATTTTTCCGCACCCAAATCCGAGCCGAAACCTGCTTCGGTAATACAGTAGTCGCCGAGTTTAAGGGCGAGTTTTGTAGCACGCAAGGAATTACAGCCGTGTGCGATATTGGCAAAAGGTCCGCCATGAATTAAAGCAGGATTATTTTCGAGGGTCTGGACAAGGTTAGGTTTAAGAGCATCTTTAAGCAGGGCGGTCATAGCACCGCATACGCCGAGCTGTTCCGCAAAAACAGGTTTTCCGCTTAAATCATAAGCCACAAGAATATTGCCGAGTCTCTTTTTAAGGTCTGTAATATCGGAAGCAAGACACAGTATAGCCATGATTTCGGAAGCAACAGTTATATTAAATCCGTCCTCACGTGGTACGCCGTTCATTTTTCCGCCGAGACCTATGACAATATTTCTCAATGCACGGTCGTTCATATCCATACAACGTTTGAACATTATACGACGCTGGTCTATCTGCAATTCGTTTCCCTGCTGAATATGGTTGTCAATAACGGCACAAAGAAGATTGTTTGCCGAAGTAATAGCGTGCATATCGCCTGTGAAATGAAGATTTATATCTTCCATCGGAACAACCTGAGCGTAACCGCCTCCTGCTGCACCGCCCTTTATTCCGAAAACAGGTCCTAAAGACGGCTCACGCAGTGCAAGAACTGCATTTTTTCCGATTTTTCCCATAGCTTCCGCAAGACCTACACTTACTGTTGTTTTTCCTTCACCGGCAGGAGTGGGATTTATAGCAGTGACAAGAATAAGATTACCGTCTTTTCTGTCTGCGAGTTTTGAGTAAAGCTGTTCGGAAACCTTAGCCTTGTAGTGTCCGTAAGGTTCAAGGTCTTCATATTCGATTCCTATTGATTCGGCAATTTGACTTATGGGTTTCATTTCTGCACCCTGAGCTATTTCTATATCAGATAACATGAGATTCCTCCGATTCATAATAATTTTATGCCACGGTAATATTTTACCACATATCAGAAATAATTGCAAGTGCTAATTTCGGGATTGACAAAAGATACTGTATATATT
>CAMWVV010000130.1 GCA_947177755.1 uncultured Ruminococcus sp.
TGAAATCGAAATGAACAGCATCACAAGGGAAAAGGCTTCAAAGCTTGCTGCCGACTTCTTCGGAACAGACCGCCACGAATACACACACAACCGCAACGGTTACCAGACATGGAGTGCATGGGACGCACAAGGCAGAGAATGGAAATTCCAGAGAGACGTTTCAATTTCTGGACTGGAAAGCGAAAAATGCGAAATGGTAACACCAATCCTTACATACAGCGAGGATTATGTCAAGAACTTTGCTAAATGTTATTGGTAGAAAATCACACAAAATTTTTGTTTTAATTTTGTGTGATTCTACCAATAACACCTGTTAATCCTTTTTATCTTTAGGTTTAGTATTGAAAATAATAATACCAACAATGAAAAGAATTATACCACAACATATTGTTAATGGACTCGTTTTACCTGTATCATTTTGGAACAAGATAGTCATAACTGTCAGTATTGCTCCTATTGCCATTAACAATCCTCCTGCTATTTTCATATTCTCACTCCTTAATCATATTATTTTTTATATTTTTTCATCTCAGCTTTTGAAAGTCTGCGAATGGAGATACCATCTTTTATAATAATTGTTTTTAATACGAAGTAACGTATTACGTTTATTACATCAATTATAATAAGACCAAAAAGAAGAATAAATGCCCAAACATTACTTTTTTGTCCACTCATATTCGATATACGTTCAGCACACAAAGCAAAGGCTACAAATCCTAAAATAATTCCAATAATCCAATTTCCGGTTAACTTAACAAAAATCCAATACCATGATACCATAATATACATTATCATAATGCCATTCGTGGAATCATTATGTAATAAAAAGCTTAAAACCAGTGATACCACAAATCTTCCAATTATTGAACTTATTTTACCTCTCAGGCATTGTAATTCATATAATTTATATTCGTCCAAATAAATTATCTTCCTTTCTTTTTCGTTTTACGCATCATAAATGTCCATATTTTTACACAAGACAGACAGCGGACTATCAGACTGCATAATTATTTCAAAGTGTTCTGAATCAAATACATTGATACGCTTTACAAACTGCATATGTTCTTTGGTCAGCTCGTCAGTAACATACAAACGTTTCAAAGTATCAAGCGGACATTCCGAACCGTATTTCGTATTAAGAGCAAGAGCTCTGCGACATAACTGTAATTCATTCTGCTTTGCAGTTATCTGTGATGAAATGTTCCAGTTCTGTTTTTCAAACTCAGTCTGCATTATATCTCCATTGAAAAGCTGTTCAAAGATTTCTGCTTTTTTTTCTTTCAGTGAAGTAATTTCAGATTCAATTTTTACTATGTCTGAAAAAGAAAAGTTTGATTTACATTCCGGAATATCAGCAGAAATATATTTTTTCACTTTTTCAAGTACTGCCCTATAAAGAAAATCACGTTTAAGTGAACCCTTAAAACATGGTTTTTCACCAGTCTGATAACTACTCTTACAATAAAAGTGTACATTTCTTTTTAATGTTTTTCCACATTTTGCACAGTAAAGTTTCCGTGCCATAATATGTTTTTCAGATACATTATGAATTTCACCCTTTGGCATAAATTTCTGAACTTCTTCAAAAATTTCATGGCTGATTATAGGTGGAAATGCGTGTTCATCAATATGCCATTCATTTTTATCAGTCAGGATTTTTTTTCTTGTTTTCAAGTCTTTTCGGTGAGTAAGAGCAACACGTTTTCCGGTATACTTCTCATTTTTTAAAATTTTGCGGACGTGTACAGAAGTCCATTTTGAATTTTTATTTGTTTTTATTCCCCGTTTATTCAGAATCCGCACCACATCAATACAATTTTTCTTTTCAAGATATAAACTGAAAATTTCACGAACTATTTTGGCTTTTTTCGTGTCAATAACAGGTGTGAATCTGTCTTTTAAAATATATCCATATGGAATACTGCCTATAAACTCGCCGTTTTTTATTCTCAACACACATGAATTTCTAACTTTTTTTGATAATTCCATAACGTAGTATTCGTTAAGAACTGACTGGAACGCTGTCGGTAAATCTATAGAATTTATCACTCTGTAATTGCTATCGTAATTTTCTGAAACAGCTATTAGACGTACTCCCATAAACGGAAATATACTGTCCGTCAGCTTGCAGACATCAAGATAATTCCGCCCAAGACGTGATAAATCTTTTACAACCACAACGTCAATTTCACGCAGTTTGACTTTGGATAACAGCTCCTGAAAAGCGTTACGGTTCATGTCTATTCCGCTTGCTCCACTGTCGGTAAACTGAACTATTTTAGCACCCTGAAAATCTTTTTGCTTACTTATGTAATTGCGGATTATTGAAATCTGATTTTCTATGCTATCATTCTCTTTGTCGGTGGATTTTCGGGCATAACAGGCGATTGTCATTCACTGTCACCTCTGCTGATGAATGTGATATTATATCGGTCAAAAATAAGGATTTTTTCAAACTTCTCATTAAGCAAAGCACTTGTTATTTCCGTATTTTCGGGTAGTTTAAGGTGATTTCGCACCATATTATTCAGATTTTTTCCACATGAAAAAACACCTCTACAATACCTGCAATTCAATTCAAAATCCGCACGTTTACGTCTGAATCCGCTTAAAACTCTTTTACCGCATTTTCCACAGAAAACAAGGCTTTTATACGGATTTTCCGGACTTTCTTCATGTTTTTTGAATCTTCTTTCTGAAATAAGAGTGTTGACTTTGTTCCAGAGTTCAGCTGTTATAATTGCCGGAACAGCACCCTCAGACCTGAATTGTTCATTTTTCGGAATTTTATGAAATGCTTCATTTTTATAAAGTGATTTTTCAGTTTTATGCTGTATCAGAACACCTTTATAAACTTCATTTTTCAGTATATTGCATATTTTTGAAATGCTCCATATACCACCTAAATCTTTTGATATTTTTATAGTAGTTTCACCACTGGCAACTCTACTGAAAATTTCACGAACGATAACAGCTTCGTTCTCTTTTATTATGAGTTTATGTTTGTCATCAGGGTCACGCTGATAGCCAAACGGAGGTTTAGAACCGATGAATTTCCCTTGCTTTTGAAGTTCCCGTGTTGCCACGCCGACTTTTCTGGACGTTTCCTGTGCGAAATATTCATGCGCAAGATTTTTGAAAGATGCTAAAAAATATTCCTGTGGTTCAAGATTCAAATTGTCATAGCCGTCGTTTATGGCTATAAACCGCACTCCAAGAAAGGGGAATATGTTGTTTAGATAATCTTCTGCACCAATATGTTCCCTCGCAAAACGGCTCAAATCTCGGACGATTATGCAGTCAATTTTTCGGTTACGGACATCTTCCATAAGACGCTCAAATTCAGGTCTTTGAAAGTTTGTACCACTGTAACCGTTATCGGCATAAATGTCAATAAGCTCGAAAATTCGATGATTTTCTATATAATTACGGATTTCCTTAATCTGAGTTTCAATTTTTTCATATTCCTGATTCTCTCTTGACAAACGTGCATAAATTGCCGTTTTATAGACCTTGAAATTTATTTTTTCAGTGCTGTCTACCTGATTTTTTCTTGATTTACGTGCCACTTATGTCACCGTCCGTTCTGAAAAAATCCTTGTATCTGAAATGAATACGAATTTTTGTCTTGCTGAAAACCTCGATTTTTTCGATGAAAGTCACAACTATACGACGAGTAAGTTCCGAAGCATCAAAATATTTTTCATACTGATTTCTGATTTCGTCAGCACAGTCAAGCAGTCTAATTTTTTGGTTGCGTATTTCCTCTGCTTCAAATTCCACTTTGGCGATTTTATTGCTATAAAATTCATACATTTCAGTATAATCTTTTTCAGAAATTACGCCATTTTCTTTCTGTAAAATAAGATTGTCCTGCGACTTTTTCAGTTGTTCAGCTTGATTTTCAAGTTCTTTCAACTCCAGATTTGTAATGTTAAGATTCTGCATAAAATCAGATTTAATCGCTGGTTCAGAATGATTCAGGATTACTTCCATATGTTTTTTTAGGGTTTCAAAAACGGCTTCCGTAAGAACCTGTTCCTTTATTCTTCCCTTACATTTACATTCTTTATTACGACATTCCAAATAGACATCTTGTCCCTTGCTATGTCTGTGACACAATACATTTCTGCAATTTCCGCAATATGCAAATCCCGAAAAAGTATAGACTTTACTCAAATTTTTTCCGCAGAAAGTATCCCTTTTTAATAAATCCTGCACTACTAAAAAAGTGGTTTCGGAAATGATTGCTTCATGGGCATTTTCAAAAGCTATCAGTTCAGACGGGTCTTTTTTAAATCTCTGTCGGTCACGATAACTTAGAGATGTTGTTTTCCCTTGTATCAGAGTACCTATATATATCGGATTTTCAAGAATTCTGCGAACACTGACAGGTGACCATAAGGCTTTTTCACCAGTTCTGAAATGCGTTGCAACTGCTTTTACGCCTTTTTCAATTTTGTACTCCAAAGGACAACTGATACCTAATCCATTGAGATATTCACCGATTGCCTGATTGTTCATTCCGTCAATCTTCAGATTGAAAATCATTCGCACAACTTTTGCGGCTTCTGGGTCAACTTCAAGCTGCTTGTTCTTTATGATATATCCATAAACAGTACGATTTCCGATAAATTTTCCGCTTTGACGGTAATATTCCAGAACGTTACGTACTTTCTGAGAAGTTTCCATAACGTGATACTCGTTCATCAGATTGATTATCGGATTCGCCAGACGTTCGCTTGATGACAATTCACGGTTGCTGTCGTAAAAATCGCTTACAGAAATAAAGCGTACTCCTATTTTCGGAAAAATACGCTGCATATACTCTTCTGTTTTCTGAAAATTACGTCCCAATCGTGAAAAATCCTTGACAATAATGCAGTCGATTTCGCTGTTCTTCGCATTTTCAATCATTCGCTGAAAATCCGGACGATTGAAGTCATATCCGCTGAATCCGTCATCGGAATATTCAGCGGCAAACTGTAAATCACTCCTGCTTTCAATAAAACTCATCAGCATTTCACGCTGATTTGAAATACTCAGGCTTTCCTTTTCACCTTCTTCATCTCGGGAAAGCCTGAGATAAATTGCTGTTCTGTATATTCTATCCATATCAATACTCCTTGTAATTTTGTACCACCAAGCACAAGGAATATGCAAGCATCACATTATTCGCAGATTATATCTGCAAGTATTTTTTCGAGATTCATACTGCCGTAAACACATTCCACCTCAACATCACCAACCTTGTGGGCGGTGCTGCTGCCAGTCTGCTTGATGTACTCTTTTTTCTTTTCAGCCGGACACAATTCCTGTGAAATTTCAACTTCACAGATGTCCTTTAACTTACTAAATCGGCTAAAGTCGCTCTCCATAATACTCCTCCTTTTTGTGATATTTGCTTATATATGGTTCGTTTCTCCGGCTCATGCACCTTTGAAACGTTATTAAAGGCAGTACAGGAAATACTACCTTTGAATTATTTATTTCTTTTCTGAAAAAGAAAATTCAGATATTAGCTTCAATTAAAAAGTTCTGCTATTTCCTGTTCTGAGTATCCTTTTGCTCTCATTTTTTCCGCAATACTCAAAGACATTTCTTTGCGTTCTTCCACTCTGCCTTGTTCAATGCCTTGTTTAATGCCTCTTTCAAAACCTTTAGCTTCTCCACGATTGTAATTTTCCTCCATTAAAGTATTATAGTCGTAAATAGCTTTCTGACGGGCGGTATATTCAAGTCTTTTCTGCTCATCCTGACTGATGATTTCAAGCTGTTTGTAGGCTTCTCCGATGTATTCATCTTTCTTTGCTAACATCTCAAATTCCTCCTTACGTTCAGCTTTTATGAAACGTACCCAGTTATAGAGGTCTGTTCCGTCCTCAATTGGCGGAAGTTTGGGAAGTTCCACAACGTGCCACTCCATAATATCAGTATAAATGATATGTTCTGTGTCCTCACTTATATGATATATGGTGTGAAAACGGCTTGTTTCTTTAATATAATTGAAGTCAAGCAGATTAATGCCAATACACTTCTTGAAATTGGAATATTTCTTATTTATGCCAATTTGTTCACCAAGCATTTTTGATACATAAAACGCACTTCTATCCGCCCATGATGCCATATATGCAAGCTGAATTTCAATATCAATTTCTGTATTGTTGTTCATCACAAGTCGGACATCTAAAATTGCCTGTTTTTCGTTATCATGTACTTTCTGAAGATTTGTATTCTTCATTACGGTTTCTCTGATTTCACTTACAGGAATTTCAAGAACTGCACTCAGAAATCCTTTTCTTACTTTATCGCTGAACATGATTTCCTTGAATGCAAAATCTACTTTCGGGGACATGATAAAGTCATCGTTTATCATCGGCTTTACCTCCTTGTAGTATATTATTGGTCATTTCCGCAGGTTCATGCACCTCCGGACACGTTATAACAAGGCAGAACCGAAGTCCTGCCATGTATATATAACTGCATTTTCAGCAGTTTTTATTTTTAAAGTTTTTCCAATGCACGTCTTATCATGTTCTGAAACATGAAGCTTTTCAGCCTGCTTTCTCAGTAGTCCTCACTGGGATTCTCACCCAACCCGCCTTTCGTTCTTCTATTCGGCGGAAGTCATATCCATAAAAGCCGAGCAGTACCACTCCGGATTTTGTTCTCCAAAGGTTTTTAATGCACAGTCAGTTTATAATAATCTACAACGTGACTCACTATTCAGTTGTCAAGATTCCTGCTGATAAATATCAAAATTATCAACTTTATTAATTTTATCATTTTTATTAGTTTTTGTCAATAGATTTATTGTAAATTTTGGCTTATTTATGAAAATAATTTCAGATAAAATTTATTTTAGCCGAAAGTTGCCGTATATGTCACTTTTTATCACGCTTTTTTCAGTCCGTTTGGAATAAATTTCGATTCCCTGCGTTCACGTTCTGCACCTACAAGCGACTGTACATAAGTACCACCGTAAACTTTTTCTGCCATTGAAAAAATCTTGGCACTCTCTTTTAGCTTTTCTTTTTCAGTTTTGAGACTTTTTTCAGCCTGAAGAACATTTTTAGTTTCATTATTTATCAGT
>CAMWVV010000131.1 GCA_947177755.1 uncultured Ruminococcus sp.
TTTTTAGAATTATAAAAATTCATGTCGGAATTATATTGATAAACGCCGGTAATTGTATCATAGTTGTCTGCATTTACCTTTTTGCCGTCCGTGAGTTCCTGTTCAATACGATTTATCTCTATCTTGTAAAGCTTACTGTCATTTATTTCCGTACCGAATATAATAACATTGATAATAACAGCAACCAAAAATATCACGACTGAAACAGTAAAAATAAATCTGTCAAAATTTTTCATTTCAATTCTCCCAACGGTATCCTCTGCCCCATACAGTTATGATTTTTTCGGGATTTTTCGGGTCATTTTCTATTTTCTGTCTCAACCATTTTATATGTACTGTAAGGGTCTGCAATTCAGAGTCACTGTCAACTCCCCATATTCTGTTGAATAAAAAGTCTTTATTCAGCGTTTGTCCCTTATTTTCGATAAGCATACGTAAAAGTTCAAATTCCTTTGCAGTCATATTTATTTGTTTACCGCATTTAATTACAGTTTCATCTGCAATATTCAGTGTAATATCACCGTCCGAAATAATATCAAGAGCAAGACGGCGTTTGAAAATACCCTTTATTTTTGCAAGCAGAATATCAATATCATACGGCTTTTCAATATAATCGTCCGCACCTGATAATATTCCGTTCAGTTTATCTTCTTTATCAGTCCGTGCAGTAAGCATAATAATAGGTGTATTGTCATTCTGTCTGATTTTTCTGCATACACCAAACCCATCAAGTTCAGGAAGATTTATATCAAGCAGGACAAGCCTTGCACCGTATTTTTCATACAGTGACAAGGCTTTTTCTCCCGTTTCGGCAATGCTGACTGTATAGTTTTCCATGCGTAGAAAATCACAAAGCAGCCCACATAATTCCTCATTATCTTCAACAATAAGTATATCAACCATTTTACCAACCCATTTCCAACAGCCAGTTATTCAAGTCACGCTCACGGTCACGGAGTGCAAGACCTCTGTTAATATTATACTCTCCTTTTATATTTCCGTCAACCAGAAAAAGCAGTCTTGTACATTTTGCCGCAACCTTTGCATCATGAGTTACAAGCATAATAGTTGTGCCGTCGTTATTGAGTTTTGTAAGTTCGTTCATGACCTCTTCCGAAGAAGTACGATTTAATGCACCTGTCGGCTCGTCGGCAAATATCATCTGCGGATTATTTATCATACTCCGGCAAATGCAGGCTCTCTGAAGCTGTCCGCCCGAAACCTCGTTTATGTCATTGTCCATTGTTTCAATAATGCCGAGTTTCCGCATTAAATCCTGTCCACGCTGAACTGTTTCTTTTCTTGATTCTTTGATTTTATCCGACTTTACAGCAGGAAGTATGATATTATCAAGTACGGACAGATTTTTCATCATATACATCTGCTGAAAGATAAATCCCATATCGTCAAGACGCATTTTTGCAAGTTCGTTTTCATTCAGACTTGCCATATTTCTGCCACAGAATATTACTTCACCTGCTGTCATTTTGTCCATTCCCGAAACAGTATAAAGAAGCGTGGACTTTCCTGAGCCTGACGGTCCCATAACCGCAACCATTTCACCTTCGTTTACAGTGAAGCTTATATTGCGGAGTACATTATTCTGTCTTTTATTTATGATATAAGTTTTACATAAGTCCTTTACTTCAAGTATAGTTTTCATATTTTCCTCCTATTCAATATTGGAAGTATCAGAAGCTTTAATTGACTTTGTATAAAGAGAAGTAAGAAAAGTTCCTGCAAGTGTTGCCGATAAAATTACAAGCGGATAAACTACAAAAATTTCAATCGGACGGATTTCATAGCTGATACCTGCCACAGCTCCCATTATAGCAAAAATCGGGTCAACAGCAAGCTTTGTAAAGGGCTTGCAGAGTAAGCTTGCTATAACGTATGATGCAATTCCTACTATAAAAAATCTTGCTGTATGATGTGCATAAATCGCATTATTTCTGAATCCAATTGCTTTCATGAGTGCAATTTCAGACTTTTCTTTTGCAATAAACGAACGTTCCATAAGTACGCTTATCATAACTATGATAATAAGTGAAATTATCAACACAAAATTTTTTACGCCCGCGATAATATCACTCGCTCCCGTAGTTTCCTTGACATAATCTTCAGCATTCATTATTTTCTGATTGTTAAAAATATCCTTCATCTTTTCAATTCTGCTGTCGATTTCTTTTTTGTCGGGATTATCATCAAAATCTATCTGATATGCCATTGCACCTGTAATACTGAAATCAGACGGGAAAATGCTTTCGTGAAGTCTGCCGGATTCTCCAAGATTATTAAAGCCTTGGAAAAGTGCTGTAATAATGTACTTTTTTTCTTCATCGTCAATGGCAAGCAGCAGAGTATCGCCAATTTCTGCATTCAGTTTTTCAGCAATGGGTTCGCTGATTGCTATTTCATTGGCGTAACATGGAGCTGTTCCCTGAGTATAGGTATATTCATCAGCGCTTGTTTCATTGCATAACTGAAACCTTACAGTCGTTTTAATATCGCCGAATTTCACCGGCAACTGATACATAGTTTCTATATGAACATCTGCCGGCATACCGTTATCCGAAAGCTTTTTCTCAATTTCTTCAACAGATTCAACAAGCGTCTTTTTGCCCTGCATAACTTCCATAACTCTTTCTAAATCACCATAATATACATCACTTTTTGTAGTTCCTAAAAGGAAAAGTCGTTTGTCACTGTTCAGTGTATTTGCAGTATTCGCAAGTACCATTACAAGAAGCATACATATTGTAAATACTGCCGTAATTATGCCGTACTGTTTCGGACTGCTCAAAACATCATTAAGTGAAAGAAAACCTGTTGTTTTCAACTTACTTTTGCTAAGATGTACAAGGCTTTTTTTGTGAAAGCGTTCACCTGTCTGACCGCTTCTTATTGCATCAACAGGGGACATTTTTTTAATTTTTGCAGTACAGCTCCAGCAGAACATCAAAATTATTCCGACTACTGCAATACTACATAAAATTCCTGTCAAAACTGAATTGTCATTGCCCAGAACCATATTTTTACTTACACTGTCCAGCATCATATTTCCGAACGGAATACTTGCAATATATCCTATTACTGCACCGATTACAGCTATTCCCAGATATTTCACAAGATAAAGTCCACGGACAGAATTATTTCTGATACCGACAGCTTTCATAACTCCTATTTCCCTGAACTCCTCGGCAATGGTAAAACCTATTGTGAATCTCAAAACCACAAATGATACAAGAATCAAGCAGATGCTGACTATAAGAAGTATTCCTGCAATAAGTATGTTCATGAAATAAGTCATTTTCAGATTGGAAGCAGCAATCTTGAACATAATATCAGTACAATCAGCCGTTGCCGATTCAAGAACCTTAACATCATCAGTATTCACATAGTAAATTGCACCTATGTTGCCGTTTAAAGCGTAACTGTCGGAGCATATTTTTTCATAATCGCTATTATTCAGAATAAATCTTGTATTATCCATCATTTCCGAGCCTAAGAATGCGTCCTTTGCTATGCCTGCAAATTCAAAAGTAAGTTCATTTTCTCCGAATTTAAACTGAAAAGTATCTCCGATTTTAAGTCCTGATTTTTTCGGTACAGAACCTGAAATATAAACCTTACCTGATTCTATCTCGTTTATGATATTATTATCACTGTCGAAATAATTCAGCTTTGCTTCGTCCACGGGCATGATTACAGCAATATTTGAAAAATCAGCAAGTTGCTTTCCTTCCCTTTCAAAATTTTCTGCTGTTGAGAAAATTATCTCTTCTTTTTTATATTCTTTTACAGAACTTTCGTTCTCAAGTATCGTTGATATGGAATTGCCAGAATCGGATTCTTTTACAATGAAAGCATAATCGCTTATTCCTGCTTTTTCAAAATAATAGTCAAGTCCGCCTGTTACTGTTATAATGTTGTTTACACTGCTTGCCGAAAACATCGCTGACAGTATCACAAACAACAATAATATGCAGTTCATGGTCTTTTTTCGTTTCAAGTCCTTTTTTAATATTCTCAGATACATATTTATCCCTCGCTTTCTATATTTCCATTATAGCATAGAAATTATTAAATAATCCTTAAATAAAAAAACAGCTCAGAGAAAGTTTCCGAGCTGTTTTTACTATTCGTGCATTTTTTGATTTACCAAATGATAAACCACTTCAGAGTAGACTATTGATATAATTACCATGACTGACATTATTATGAATACAGCAATATAATCATTTACAAGAGAAAATGGTATCATCACAATTCCACATATGAAAAATATAACACCTGAAAAGCGGTGGGTTCTATCCCATACTTCCTGATTCAGCAGTGTATGAGGTGTTCTGATTCCCAAGAACATATTACGGCGTATTTTAGGCATATAATTGCCCATAATCACAAATGCAACAGCCGTCAATGTACAGATTACAGCTGTTGGATTTTTTATTTGTCCGAATGAATAAAGCAGGATAGATAATTGTGCGAAGCAGAGAACAGCAGGAGAAATAAAACGGACTGCTCTGTTTATGAAGTCACGTTTATCTGTCTGATGAAATAAGTTCGTGATAATGCAGAGTATCAGTTGTAATACGGTCATTACAAGAGGAATGCCGAATACTGCAAAATTTTTTGAGGAGTATTTATCAGGCTGACCATATATATTAAAATTTGTGACTATTCTGTCAGGAAGCTTGTTATATACTGAAATTCCTGGAATTATCACCAATGCACACAGCAATACAGAAATCCAGTCAGCTTTGCTCAATCGTATTCTTTTCATAGTTAATTGACCTTTTTCTTTCGGCATTTTCAGTAAATTGCGATACCCACATCATGATTTCTTCAAATACAGAGGTATTTAGAGAATAAAAGATGAAATTCTTTTCTTTGGTTTCATATATCAGTCCAGCTTTTTTTAACTGCTTCAGATGATATGAAACAGTAGCCGCCGTCATATCAAACTGCGACGAAATTTCTCCTGCGGATTTTCGTCCATCTCGTAGCATGGTAAGAATTTCACGTCTTGCAGGGTCTGAGAGTGCCTTAAAACTTTCAGGAAATCCCATAATATCAATTCCTTTCTGCAAATATTATAGTTGTCTTTTATGAGTAATTGGCAGAGATGCAAGTAAAGATAATACAGACAATGCAATTGTTATCATTATTGCATTAAAGTAGTCATCAGGCTTGCTTTGTTCAGTTATCAGAGAAGAACTATTCAGAATGAAAGTCGGAAGATATTCCTTGATTTTGCCAAACATACCCATAATATACATTACTGCATAAACTCCGCCCACACCTGCCATAACCTGCGGAGAGGAAGTTGCAAATGCTGAAAACAGTGTCAGTACACAAATCAGGAATATTCCCATAATCCACCAGCAAAACGCCATAAATGCAAGGTTATTTACCACTGAATTATCCCAGTAATACGCAGTATAACCGTATGTTATCCCAAAACAAAGTCCAAAACCAATACTCCATGTAATAATCATTACAGATGTCTTTGAAATAACAATACTATTTCGGGAAAGTCCTTTTGTGACAATTGGTATGAGAGTTCCTTTAGAGTATTCGCCTGTAAATGTACTGCTGAACATAATCATCATGACAATCATTGCCATTGGAATATTCTTGACAAACTGTCCCCATGAATCCATAGCAGTGACTGTAACTTCACCAATAACAATCCCTTGACTGAAAGAATCAGCAGACTGTTCCAGAATCCATGGAGTGAGTTTTGCAACAGCAGGATTCATTATTCCAAACAGAACAAAGATAAATCCGAAGATTAACAGCTTACCCGAACGTGAAAGTTCAAAAAACTCTTTTTTCAGAAAAGCAAAAAAACCATTCATTTTCCAATCACCTCCATGAACATATCTTCAAGATTCGGCTCATGACGTTCAAAGCGAATTATCGGAATATGTTGTGCAGCAACAAAACTCAGTATCTGTTCAGCCTGATTTGCGGAGACATTTTTAAATATAAGTTTTCCCTCCTGTTTTTCGGCAGACGGAAATGCTTTTACTATTTTTGAGGCATAATCAGGATTTTGCAGAGATAATTCTATAGCCGGCTCTGAACGCATAGATTTTATATCATCTATAGTTCCTGATACAGCAATATTTCCATGCTCCAAAAGGGCGATATAATTGCATATTTTCTCTACATCAGAAAGTATATGCGTTGAAAAAAGTACCGATGTCTGTTCTTTTGCAGCAGAAAGAATATCCAGTATTTCTTTTCTTCCGACAGGATCAAGTGCAGAAGTTGGCTCATCACATATCAACAGCTTCGGTCTGTTTATCAAAGCCTGAGCGATACCCAGACGTTGCTTCATACCTCTTGAAAATCCTTTGATTCTGTGATTTTCATTTGCAAGTCCCACAAGTTTCAGTAATTCATCACTTCGGGCTTTAATATCGGACGATTTCATACTGGTTACATCTCCGCATAGTCTGAGATATTCACGAGGAGTCATATAAGAGTAAAATTCGGGTACATCAGGCAGATAGCCGATATACTTGTTAGTCAGGTTATGACCGTATGTGACTTTATCGCCACATATAGTAATCTCACCGCCGTCAGTCTTGATTAATCCAAGAATAGATTTCATAGTCGTGGTTTTACCTGCACCATTACGACCGATAAATCCGAAAACGCATTTTTCAGGAACAGAAAATGTTACGTCCTGCAAAACTTCTTTGTCCCCGAAATGTTTGGAAACGTGAGACAATTCAAGAATACTCATTTATGCTTTAATCCTCCTCTTTTCCGAGAACGAAATACAATATCGGACCTATAAAATTCATTCCGACAATTGTAATAATAAGCCATAAAATGCGGTTGCCACGTTTGTAGTTATTGTGCTTGAGAATATGTACAATCGTATATACAAGTAATCCTAACTCAACCACAACAAGTGGAATCAGAAATGGCAGAAATTCTTTCAGATTTTCCATAATAATATCCTCCGTTTTAAAACAATGTAAATTTAGAAGCACTTCTAATTTGAAGTTTATCTAAATAAATTATAACAT
>CAMWVV010000132.1 GCA_947177755.1 uncultured Ruminococcus sp.
GTATAATAATATATAGTGCCGGTCAGTACGGCATTAAATTTATTAAAATATTAATTACGGAGAAAATATGGATAAAAATAAAAATATACGTACGGTATCAAATTCAAACAGAAAACGCAGAAAACCAAGAGTAAAGTTTAATTTCGGGGTTCTGCTGATTATTTTCATTCTGTCATTCAGTGCCTGTTTTGCTTTATATATGGTGGCGGCGAACATGAACGAAAATTTTTTTGAAGATGAGTTCAATTCAATTATCGTTGAGGAAAATCCGGAAGATGAGCAGGAGGAAACACCAGAGGCAGACGGAGACGAGGTTTCCCCCCCTGAAGAAAATCATGTCAAAGCTCAGGTAACCAACCCTGTTCCGCAGTCGGCAGCGGCAGACTATGCGACATATTTTGACAACTGCTGTCTTATTACCGATTCAACTTTACTTGAAATGGGTGAATATACTTCATTTACCGATGTTATCGGTGATTCTTCGCTAAATGCCGCCAACTGCACGACTGCCAAGGTTGAAAGCAACTATGGTACTGTTACAATATACGACACTTTAAAACTCAAAAAGCCTGAAAACGTCTATATTATGCTTGGAAGCGACATCGGTGTAAGTCCGACGGAAGATATGACGGCAAGCTATACAGCCCTTATTGAAAACCTTACGGCAGTTCTTCCGAATATGAATATCTATATCATGCAGATTCCGCCCGTTATTACAGATAACGCCCCCGTTACAAACGAGCTGATAAACACCTATAACGAACAGCTTCTTGCAATGGCAAACAGCAAGAATGTTTACTGCATTGATACAAGCACAGCCTTGAAATCGGTTGACGGAAATCTTAAAGAAGAATACTGGTCGGCAGAAGATAAAAAATTTACCGAAGATATGTACAAGGCGGTTGCTGAATATATTCTCACTCATGTTGCATAATCTTATATGCACATCACTATATATTGTGGTGTGCGTTTATTTTTGATTTTTGTTGCTGAATCAACGAAATATAGGCAAATTCCGATTTTTAAAAGATAAAATTTAGTCATTATGCATATAATTACGTGAAAAACAGTTCTTTTTATCGTTGCATCACACAATTGACAATAAGCACTATTTGGATTATACTAATATAAGCACATATGAAGCAAGATACAATATATTGTAGTCGGAGGTACAGACAAATGATTATCCACATCATGAAAAGAGACGGCAGAAAAGTTCCGTTCAACATCGAAAAAATCGCAAATGCAATCTTCAGGGCAGCCCAGTCATGCGGAGGCACTGACTTCAACACGGCTATGGAAGTGGCTGTTGAAGTGTGCAGAACCTATGAAAATGAAAATCAGGGGAAAGTGCCGACCGTTGAGGAAGTTCAGGACCTTGTCGAGAAAACGCTTATTGAAAAGGGTCATGCGAGAACCGCCAAGGCTTATATCCTTTACCGCTATGAGCGTACACGTTCACGTGAAATGAAAACAAATCTCATGTGTGTGCTTAACGAACTGACTTTCAGTTCCGCAAAGGAAAGCGATATAAAGCGTGAAAATGCAAACATTGACGGCGATACGGCTATGGGTACTATGCTTAAATACGGCTCGGTTTCGGCAAAGGAATACTATGAAATGTACGTCCTCGAACCTAAGCACGCAAAGGCGCACCGCAACGGAGATATTCATATTCACGACCTCGATTTCTACACTCTCACAACAACCTGTACGCAGATTGATTTGAAGAAGCTTTTTACCAACGGCTTTTCAACCGGTCACGGATTCCTGAGAGAACCTAACGACATTTCAAGTTATTCCGCTCTCGCCTGCATAGCTATCCAGTCAAATCAGAACGACCAGCACGGCGGACAGAGTATTCCGACTTTTGACTATGCAATGGCAGACGGTATAAAAAAGACCTACGCTTCAAGATATACGCAGAACGTCGCAAGGGCATTGTCGCTTATCGGCGGTATTGAGAACGAATTTGAAGTTGCAGGAAATATAAAAAACGAAATTCGTGAAAAATATAGTCTTGTTCCCAATCTCGCAAACGACAACGGTTATCAGGAAAAGGAGTATGAAATTCTTCTGAATTATGTTGACAGCGAAACAGCCGGAAAAGTTCAGGCATTCGCCGTAAAGAATGCTGTAAAGGAAACAGACCGTGCGACATATCAGGCTATGGAGGCTCTTATTCACAATCTCAATACCATGAACAGCCGTGCAGGTGCGCAGACACCTTTCAGCTCTATCAACTACGGTACGGACATTTCTCCAGAGGGCAGAATGGTTATAAAGAATGTTCTTCTTGCACAGGAAGCAGGTCTCGGAAACGGCGAAACACCTATTTTCCCGATACATATCTTTAAAATCAAAGAGGGTATAAATTATAATCCCACCGACCCGAACTATGACCTTTTCAAACTTGCCTGCCGTGTTTCCGCAAAACGCCTTTTCCCGAACTTCTCTTTTATTGACGCACCTTTCAACTATCAGTACTACAAAGAGGGTAATCCCGATACAGAAATAGCTTACATGGGCTGTCGTACAAGAGTTATCGGAAACAATTACGACACATCAAGGGAAATCGTGACGGGCAGGGGAAATCTCAGCTTCACATCTATAAATCTCCCAAGACTTGCAATAAAAGCTGACCATAATGTAGGGCTGTTCTTTGATATGCTCGAAGATATGATGGATTTGACTATCGACCAGCTTATGCACCGCTTTAAAATCCAGTGTCAGAAAAAAGTCAGAAACTTCCCGTTTCTCATGGGGCAGGGAATATGGATTGATTCAGACAAGCTTTCACCCGATGACAGCATTGAAGAAGTTCTTAAGCACGGCACTCTTTCTGTCGGATTTATCGGACTTGCCGAGGCTCTCAAGGCTCTTATAGGCGTTCACCACGGCGAGAGTGAAGATGCACGTGAACTTGGTATGGAAATAGTAACGGCAATGCGTAAACGTCTTGACGAAGAGGCAAAGAGAACGGGACTGAATTTCTCTCTTCTTGCAACTCCTGCCGAGGGGCTTTCAGGTCGTTTCGTACGTATGGACGCAAAGAAATACGGCGTTATAGAGGGTGTTACCGACCGTGATTATTACACCAACTCTTTCCACGTTCCCGTTTACTATCCGATAAGTGCGTTTGAAAAAATAAAGATTGAAGCTCCCTATCATGAACTTACAAACGCAGGTCACATAAGCTATATCGAACTCGACGGCGACCCGCTTGAAAATCTCAGTGCATTTGAAAAAATCGTGCGTTGTATGAAAGAATCGGGTATAGGCTACGGTGCAATAAATCACCCTGTTGACCGTGACCCATGCTGTGGATATACGGGAATTATCGGCGAAACCTGTCCTTGCTGTGGCAGAAGGGAAAGTGCGGAGAGCGTTTCATTTGACAGGATACGCCGTATCACAGGCTATCTTGTGGGAACTCTCGACCGTTTCAATAACGGCAAGCGTGCAGAAGAACACGACAGAGTGAAGCACAATGTCTGAAATCAGAATAGCAGGAACTGTCAATGATTCTATCGTTGACGGTGAAGGCATAAGATTTACAATATTTACACAGGGCTGTCCGCATAAATGCAGGGGCTGTCATAATCCGCAGACCCATGACTTCAACGGCGGAATTGTTGTGAATACTGACGGACTTCTTGAAAAAATAAAGTCAAATCCCTTGCTTGACGGCGTGACTTTCAGCGGAGGTGAGCCATTCTGTCAGGCACACGGACTTGCTGTTCTGGGGAAAGAAATAAAGTCCCTCGGACTTGATATAACAACATATACGGGTTATACATTTGAGGAACTCTATGACAACCGTGATAAGAATAACTGGGGTGAACTTCTTGCCGTTACCGATATTCTCATTGACGGAAAGTTTATTCAGGAGCTGAAAGACTGGACTATAAAGTTTCGTGGAAGTTCAAATCAGCGTTATATTGACTGTCAGAAAAGTCTTAAAGAGGGCAGGGCAGTCGAAACAGATATATAAACAAAAACAGGAGGTTTTTTCGCCTCCTGTTTATTTATTTATGTAGGATATTTTCCAGCTGATAAATGCTTCTTTATAATTATATGTTTTTCTTTTTACCGCTATATCTTTAATTTCGGATTCCCACTGCCTTTTAAATTCTTTTTCGTCGGAGGGTGGTATAAATCGGTAATCGCATATAAACCAGCTACAGTATATTTTTTTAAAAAAGCATGATTTTCCTGTAGGAAAGTCCTTGTATCTGCGGACGGCACGATTAGCATAGGTTTTCGGTTTAAAACGGTCTTTTGAAATTCTCGCACGGTCTTTAATTACTGGAAACTTCTTGTAACTCCTGCTCATCATCTTGCTCCTTTCGGACAGTAAGTACAATATATGTCACAAGCAAAGTAACACCGCTTACAAAACAGAATGCCTGTACTGCATAATAGAACATTGCAAAGAAGATTCCGCCTAAAACCTTAGCTAAACTTTCGATAAAATCTATAGCGTCAGTATACAGGACTGCTTCTGAGAGTACGGACAATGCTGTAAAAATAAAAAATCCGACAATACAGAATTTTTTTAGTCTGATTTTGTTTTTTGATTTTTTTATTATAAATATAATTAGTATCACAGGAATTACAGCAACAGGCGGAAACATAGTTATAATTGAAACTATATTTTCAAATAATTCAGCAGTCATATTTCAGCTCCGTTCTTTTTTTCATGTATCGTCATAATTATGTATGTCACAAGAAAAGCTACACTATTCAGCAACGAGAAGGTCGCAATAAGAAAAAATGCATATGTTCCTAACATTGAAAAAATCAAGCCAAAAAATTTCTGTAATATATTCATATCATGTAAAAAATCAAAATCAAAGATAAACAGTCTGTAAATTATATCCAGAATTATACAAAATACGGCAGTGCTGAAAAATCTGCATAAAAAACTTTTACGGCACTTTTTGGTTATTTTAACCATTATAAAAATATTAAACACAATCGATAACAATTCTATAACAAAGTAAAATTTATTATTTAAAACAAAAATAAAACAATCTTTTAACATATTTTCACCTTAAAAAATAATCCGCCTTGCCGTCATATAGTGCATAAAACCCGCACGAAGCAGGTGGGTAAACGCCCGAATGCTTCACGCTCCCTTCTTCCGCATATAAAAAGTTTATATGTCGGGAGGTCTGCAATCCACAGCCGGAGCTGTATTCCCTAATGAGATGTGTTGGATTATAAAAAACTATAATTACTCGAACAAGGCAGAATATTAACTTTTATTTTATATATCTATTATAACACATAAAAACAGAAAAATCAACCCCTGTTTATAAAAAATTTCAAAAAAAAATTTTTTTATTCAGTTTATATTGATTTATATTGTGAAATGTGATATAATCAGATAAGAAATATTACAGAAAGGGAGTAATAAAAAAAACATGAATACAATCGCAATAATAGGTGCTATGCCGTCCGAACTTGCGGATATAAGAAAAACTCTCGGAGAAGCTGAAAAAAGAAAGGTTTCGGGCTTTGAGTTTTTCGTGAACGAATACAAGGGAAAGACTATAGTAAACGCCTGCTGTGGCATTGCAAAGGTCAATGCCGCACTCTGCACACAGGTTATGATTGATAATTTCAGTCCCGACTGTGTGATAAATACAGGTATCGCAGGCGGAATGAACACTGATGTAAAAGTGTGCGACATAGTTATTTCCACCGAAGTTCTTCCGCACGACCTTGACCCGCATTTCCTTAATGATTATCCGCCTTACTGTGCGGTTTTCAGGGCTGATGAAAATCTGATTGAATCGGCTGAAAAAGTATGTGCCGAATTTTCAGTGAAAAGTTTCAGAGGACGTATAGTTTCGGGAGAAGCTTTTATTTCAAGCAATGAGGTAAAGGCTGATATTCAGAAACGTTTCAGTCCGCACGCCGTTGACATGGAAAGTGCCGCTGTAGGTCACTGCTGTTATCTCAATGAAAAGCCATATGTAAGTGTACGCTGTATTTCCGACAACGCTGACGACGACGGTGCTATGTCGTTTGACGAATTTGAAAAAACCGCCGCAGAAAGAGTTGCCGGAATCGTTCTTAGAATGACCGAAATTCTTTAATTTCAGAAAGGAAAATCATTATGAATAAAATACCTGTTTTTATGACCACTGCCATGCTGGCACTGTCTGCATTAACTCCTTTCAGTGCAATGGCGGAATCTGAAGTTGATTATGTGCCTGTTATGTACTTTTCTGTTGAGGACAATGATAAAATATCAATCCTCCCGAACGGAACTGTATATATAAACTCGCAGGATATGCCAGATTCAGTCCGTGTGAATGTCTATATACGTGACGATTCAAAAAGCTGCTGGACTGTTTCACCGAAAGTCAAGAGTGCCGATATTTACATAAAACTGAGTGAAAAGGCAATTGACCCTGCCGAAGTCGGTGAAAATTCGCCCTATGATTTTTCCGAATACGGTTTTTACAACACCATTGACACAGATTATAACACATTGAATATGTCTTTTACCGCCCCTATGTCAGATATGCTTTCGGGCAATATCAAGAGATTACCCACTAACAGTGACGCAACAGACGACTATCCGCTTGCATATTTCAATGCTTCCGTTGATTCTGAAATACAGTCGGGAAAATACAGGATTTATTTCCTGACAGAACCCGAAGACGACGAAAACCAGAGGACTACACAGGTTTCTCTTCTTGATGATGACGGCAACTCAGTAACCGTAACGCCTGAGGTCAGGGAGCAGAAAATTGTTGTTTCCGACCGTATGCTCGGCGACGTAAACAACGACGGCTATGTTGATACTGTCGATGCGGCAGCTATACTCATGGAGTATGCAAAGCTCTCAGCGCAGAAAGAACCGTCTTTTGAACCGGCACAGAATATTTCCGCCGATGTCAACGATGACGGTCTTGTTGACACGGTAGATGCAGCAGCTGTGCTTATGGAATACGCCAAAAATGCGGCACAAATCAGTTAATATTACAACAGAAAATAACCATTTAAATCCGGTATTTCTATAATAT
>CAMWVV010000133.1 GCA_947177755.1 uncultured Ruminococcus sp.
TATATAATGCAAATTCCGAATAATTCACAAGCATATTGAAGTCAGACGCTTCTTCCGGAAACGATACACAGCCGATTGAAAGACTGAGAGAGCTTTTGTCGGAAATATCGATTATTTCGCCGAAATCGTCTGTAAGTACACAGTTCTGAACTGCTTCGTCCATACTGTTGAGCAGGTTGTAGACTTTCATTTTATCGCAGTCACGGAAAAATGCACATATTTCATAGCTTGACTTTGAACCGATTATTATATTTTCGTTTGCAAAGCCTTTCAGTGCTTCCGCAACGGAAGTTATACAGTTGTTTGTATTGTCGACAGTAAGGAACGAACCGAGTTTCTCTATACCGTTTATGTATATGGCAGCAAGACAGCAGTTTGTTGTTTCGGGCAGAATCTGCTTTATTTTCTGTGAAAACGACGCATATGACGGAAGTCGTGTCACAGGGTCATATTCCATGAATCCGTTGTTTTTCTGTTCGGAAATCTGACGTGTGAAATCCTGAACAAAACCCAGCCATTCGTCACTGTTTTCGTAGATGTTCATTTTTATGAATTTTGTTGTATTGTTTGCGGTAAACCTGTAGATATGCTTTTGATTTTCGACAGGATTTTTTGAAATTTTTTCAAGCAGGTTAAAAAATTCAAATTCATTAAGCTTTTCACTTTTGCACGAAAGCATATGACGGGCTTCGGGGTCAAGATAAGCCGTCTTTTTTTTTGATATATAGGTAAAAGCTCCGATATTTCCCATAAACTGCTGAAAAATCCGCCAGTCATGACTTAATGACGGAGGATTCTTTTCAAGGTTAAAAATACTCATAAACTCTCCGTTTCCGCATATTTTCGGATTTCAAAGCGAAAAAAGCGGTTCTGCATTTGCGGTATGCAGATTACCAAATTTATTTAAACGATACATTTGTTTTATTATACATCATAATACAGAAAAAGTCAATGAAAATTATGTAAAAGTGTGAAAAAAGCCGTCCATTTAAGGACGGCTGTATGTAGAATTTCAGTCAAGGAAGTCCTTGACTTTTTTACTTCTGCTGGGGTGACGGAGTTTTCTGAGAGCCTTTGCCTCAATCTGTCTGATACGTTCACGGGTTACGTCAAAACGCTGTCCCACTTCTTCGAGTGTGCGGGATTTTCCGTCGTCGAGACCGAAACGGAGCTTGAGGACTTTTGCCTCACGGTCTGTAAGAGTTGCAAGAACTTCGTTAAGCTGTTCCTTGAGCAAGGTATGAGAGGCAGCCTCGGCAGGAGCGGGGGCATCGTCGTCGGGAATAAAGTCACCGAGATGGCTGTCTTCCTCCTCACCTATAGGAGTTTCAAGGGAAACGGGGTCTTGTGCCACACGCATTATTTCACGTACCTTGTCAACGGGCATATTGAGTTTTGCGGCTATTTCTTCGGGGCTTGGGTCGTGACCGTTTTCGTGGAGAAGCTGACTGGAAACTTTCTTGACCTTTGAAATTGTTTCAACCATATGAACAGGTATTCTTATAGTTCTTGCCTGGTCGGCTATTGCACGTGTGATGGCTTGTCTAATCCACCATGTAGCGTATGTTGAAAATTTAAAACCTTTTGTATAGTCGAATTTTTCAACGGCTTTTATAAGACCTAAGTTTCCCTCTTGAATAAGGTCGAGAAACTGCATACCTCTGCCGACATATTTCTTTGCAATTGATACAACAAGACGCAGGTTGGCTTCAGAAAGTCTTTTCTTTGCGTAAGGGTCTCCCTTGTTCATTCGCTGGGCAAGTTCTATTTCTTCTTCCGTGGTGAGAAGCGGAACACGTCCGATTTCTTTCAGATAGATTTTAACGGGGTCGTCAATTGCTATACCCTCGGTTGAAAGAGCCATTTCCAAATCGTCTGTTATATTTGAGTCCATGCCGATTTTCAGGTCTGCATCAACGTTCATATCTTCCACAATTTCGATGTTGAGGTTTTCGCAGGTATCATAGAAAGTATTAAGCTGGTCAACGTCGAAATCAAGTTCTTCAAGAGCGTCAGTAATTTCCTTTGTTGTAAGCTTGCCTGTTGCCTTGCCCTTTTCCATAAGAGCGTCAATGGTAGTTTTTTTGTTTTCCATAAAAAATACCTCCTGTTTTTTGTGAGTCCAATTTATATAAGATTAAACCACTTTTATTTTTTCTTTGAAGCCAGCATTTTTTTCAAATCGTCGACACTAAAGTCTTTGTCATTTTTAGCGGAACTGTCCGTGTTTTTCAGAACTTGCGCACATTCTGAAACGACTTTCCTGTTTATTCCTTTATCGCTGTAGCGTGCTATTATTCCGCTTATTCTGCCCATTTCTTCGGTTGAAAATTCGTCGGCAAGCAGTGATATTGAAAATATACAGTCTGCTTTCAGACGTTCAAGAACAGCCTTGTATACTCTTTTATGAAACGGAGTTACAAAAAATTCGGGCGGGATTTCCTTTTCAATATCCTGATAATCTTCGGGACATTTCAGCAGAAAGTATATTATATTTTCTTCTGCATTTGCCTCTTTTCTGAATTTTACCGCCTCGGGATTTATATTGTCGTTCTTTCTTGTGACTTCCGAAACCGTTGAACGCCATGCATTTTTCTTTTTGGTATTATTTGATTTTTGCAGAATATCGTTTACATGGAATTTCAGCGTATCGGCAGAAATACCGCATTTCTGTGCCGTTCGGGAAATATAAACTTCACGTTCAAGTGAGTTTTCAATTCCTGCAAGCACATACGAAACTCTTTTCAGCAGTTTCACACGTCCTGCTTCTGACGACAGGTCAAGACCGCCTTCACACTTGTCAAGCATGAAATTGGTAGCATCATTGGAATTTTCAAGTAACACTCTGAAACGGTCACGTCCGAATTTTTTTATATATTCGTCGGGGTCTTTAGCACCTTCCATACGGATAACGGTTGTCCGCACGCCGACTTCTGAAAAATGATTTATAGCTTTCTGAGCGGCATTCTGTCCTGCATTGTCGCTGTCGTAAGCAATAATAACGTGGTCGGCATAGTGACTTATAAGCCTTGCCTGTTCGGGAGTTATTGCAGTACCGAGAGTGGCAACGGCGTTTTCAAAACCTGCCTGATTCAAGGCGATAACGTCCATATATCCCTCACAGAGAATTATACTTTTTGTATCGGAATTTCTGGCGAAATTCATTGAAAAGAGATTCGAGCCCTTGTCGAATACGGGAGTTTTGGCGGTGTTTAAGTATTTCGGGACAGAATCATCAAGAACACGTCCGCCGAAACCTATTATGTTGCCTTTGAGGTCTGAAATCGGAAACATTACCCTTTTTCTGAACATATCATATATATTTCCGTTTTTCTGTGAACGTCCGCCCAGCCATGCGTCAGCTATTTCTTCGTCCGAGTAACCTTTTGAACGCAGTAGATTTACAAGGGTGTCCCATGAATCCGAGGCATAGCCAAGACCGTATTTTTTTATAGTTGCAGGGGAAAGACGGCGGTCGGCAAAATACTGAAGTCCTGATTTGTCACTGCCCTTTATCAGATTTGTATAAAAGAAATTTGCGGAAATGCGGTTCATTTCATATATGCGTGTTTTTCGCTGTGCGTACTGATTGTTATATGAATATTGATTCTGAGGCATTTCCACTCCCGAACGTTGTGCAAGAAGTTTAAGAGCTTCCATAAAATCGAGATTTTCGATTTTCATTATAAAAGTTATAACGTCACCGCCTGCCCCGCAGCCGAAGCAGTGAAAAGTCTGCGTATCTGTAAAAACGGTGCATGACGGTGTTTTTTCCGAGTGAAACGGACACGAACATAAATAATTTCTGCCACGCTTCTGAATATTTACATAAGAACCTATTACGGTTTCAATCGGGTTGGCGTTACGCAGATTATAAAGAAATTCGTCGTTTCGGGGCATATCTAATCCTCCGTTATTTCCAGAATTTTGGTATAAAAATTTCAGTGTATATATCGACCGCATACTTGTCGCTCATGCCTGAAATATAGTCGCACACCGCACGGTCTGCGTCGGTTATCTGCATTATTCTGCGATATTCTTCGGGAAGTCTGTCTGTATTTTCTCTGAAATACGAATACAGTTTTTTTATCAGCATTTCGACTTTTTGTTTTTCCTGTTCTGCACTGCTTCCCGTGTACACTTTTTCAAACATGAAATTTTTCAGCTTGTCGTGTGCCTGTCTTACCGACGGCTCAAAATCTATATTTTCGTGTCCGTGTCTGATTACGGACGAAATAAGGGTGGTAATTCTTTCCGATTTGTTTCTGCCGAGAATCTCTGTGCAGTCGGTCGGCAGGTCGCTTTCATGCAAAATTCCCGCACGCACAGCGTCATCAATATCATGGTTTATATAGGCGATTGTGTCGGCAAGCCTTACAATATTTCCTTCTCCTGTAGATGATATGCGGTTTGTATGGCAGGCTATGCCGTTTTTTACCGCAAAAGTCAGATTAAGACCTCTGCCGTCCTTTTCGATTATTTCAGCAGTCCTTACACTTTGCAGATAGTGTCTGAAACCGTACGGACATATTTCATTCAATACCGCTTCACCGCAGTGACCGAAAGGGGAGTGACCCAAATCATGACCGAGTGCAACGGCTTCCGTCAGGTCTTCATTCATGTGCATACAACGGGAAATAGTTCTTGCAATCTGTGCAACCTCAAGAGTATGGGTAAGGCGTGTTCTGTAGTGGTCGCCTTCTGGTGAAAGAAAAACCTGTGTTTTACGCTTCAGACGGCGGAACGCTTTACAGTGAAGAATCCTGTCACGGTCACGCTGGAAATCTGTGCGGTACGGACACTTTTCCTCTTCCTTTTTACGCTTTGTCATTTTTTTATCTGTGCTTTTACAGGCGTATTCACTAAGAATTGAAAACTCAGTGTTTTCGGTATGTTCACGTAAAGTCATGAAAAATCACCTCTTGTTTTATGGTACGACAGATGAAAAGTTGTGATACATTTCACCGCAGTCCGTTAATGAGACTGCACCGTTTGTTATTTCGGTAAGCTCTTTACGGAGTGCGTCAAGTTTTTCATTCAGCACAAGAATTTCAAGTATGACATCACTTCCGAAGTCTGAAGAAACGGTTATTGTATCGAAATTCGGAAGTATATGTGAAATTTTTCCGTACATACCGTAGTCTGTCTTTATTTTAAGGCGGTGACACATACACATATTCATTATTTCAGCGGAATCACAGGCAATTGAAACGGCGTGCGAATAGGCACGCACAAGACCGCCTCCGCCGAGAAGAATACCGCCGAAATACCGTGTTACAACGGCACATACATCCGTCAGCCCTCTTTTTTGCAGAACGTCAAGCACAGGTACTCCTGCTGTTCCCTGTGGTTCACCGTCGTCGGAATATCGGGAAATATTGTCATTGCGCAGAATGTATGCATAGACGTTGTGTTTTGCCTTGCGGTGTTCTGAACGGACGGAATTTATAAAGTCAACAGCCTCGTCATTTGTTTTCACAGGAGAAATATGACATATAAATTCCGAACGCTTTTCGGTGAAAGAAGCCTTGACGGGTTCAGAAACAGTAAAATAATTCATTATAATAATTGTCCTTTTTTATACGCAAAAAGCCGGTCAGGAAAGACCGGCTGTATAACTTACTTGTCCATATTGAAACGCTTCTTGAATCTGTCAACACGTCCGCCTGTATCAACGAGCTTCTGCTTGCCGGTATAGAACGGGTGGCACTTTGAGCAAATTTCAACCTTGATATTTTCCTTTGTGGACATAGTTTCAATTACATTGCCACAGTGGCAGGTAATTGTGGTCTTGACAAAATTAGGATGGATTCCCTCTTTCACGATTGTCACCTCTTTCAGATACTATTTGCAGACGACAGCCCATCAGTTACCTTAGACAGTAGTGTCAAATTACATTAATATATTCTATCATGTTTTTTTCTGTATGTCAAGTAGCTGAGATATATTTTTTTTATTTAATAAAAGGGCGAACCGAAGTCCGCCTATAAAAATCAGTTAAAAATCTTAGTGAAATCTTCTGCCAGCTTAACTTCAAGACTTTCAGCTTCTTCATGGGTAGGCTGTTTTGCGGTGAAATAGGTTTTGATTTTCGGCTCTGTACCCGAAGGACGAACAATAACTTTTGAACCGCCTTCAAGGAAGAATGAAAGAACATTTGACTTAGGAAGGGATATTTCCGTTTCTGTTCCTGAAGCAATATTCTTTGAAACACCTGTTTTGTAGTCGTCGAATTTAACCACACTGATTCCTGCGATTGATACAGGGGGATTGTTTCTTAAAGTGTTCATTATGTCATTCATTCTATTCATACCGCTTTCGCCCTCAAAAGTGAAGCTGTGCATAGTCTGACAGAAAACGCCGTATTTTTTGTACATATTTTCACGAGCCTGCAATAAAGTGATACCTTGAGTTCTGTAGTAAGCAGCCATTTCACAGATAAGCATTGAAGCATTTACAGCGTCCTTGTCACGTACATAAGTACCTGAGAGATAGCCGTAACTTTCTTCAAATCCGAATATATAGCGGTTTTCCTCGCCCTTGTCCTCGAGATACTTAATCTGTTCGCCGATAAACTTGAATCCCGTAAGAACATCGATTATTTCAACACCGTATTCCTTGCCGATAAGGTTAATAATATCGGTTGTAACGATAGTCTTGATTGCAACGGGATTTTCGGGCATAGTGCCATTCTTTATTCTCTGCTGACATATGTATTCAAGGAGCATAGCACCTACTTCATTGCCTGAGAAAAGAGCGTAACCGCCGTTTCCGTCGGGTACGGCAATACCTACACGGTCACAGTCGGGGTCTGTGGCAAGAAGCAAATCGGGCTGAACCTCATTGCAGTATTTAAGACCCACTTCAAGTGCTTCACGGATTTCGGGGTTAGGATACGGACAGGTTGTGAAATTGCCGTCAGGATTTTCCTGCTCCTTTACTATAGTAACATCGGAAATACCTATCCTGCTGAGTATTTCACGGACAGGCTTGTTTCCTGTGCCGTTAAGCGGTGTGTAAATAACCCGCAGGTCTGCA
>CAMWVV010000134.1 GCA_947177755.1 uncultured Ruminococcus sp.
TCTGGAGTATTAAAAGGCTGGCAATTTTAGGGGTCTTTTTTTCTATCTATATATATATTATATATTCTTCTTTTAAGAGGTTATAAAATAGCTGATTATCCGTCACCTTTATTTCAGAAAAGTCAATATTTTGGCTATATACAGTCAAAAAACAAGGTGACCGATAATTTTTTATCCGTCACCCGTTCGTTATTATCAGTATAAATCAATCAGAGTTCAAGACCGTTGAAGCTGTCATCAAGAATTGTTTTTGAATTTCTGAACTTTTCCTTTTCCTCGTCAGTGAGAGAAAGCTCGACAATTTCCTTGACACCGTTTCTGCCGATAATGCACGGTACACCTATAAATACATTCTTGCTGTCGTATTCTCCGCAGAGTTTGGCAGATACAGTCAGGACGCTGTTTTCGTCGCCGAGAATAGCCTTGACAATACGTGCAATCGCCATACCGATACCGTAATACGTAGCTCTTTTAGCCTTGATAATCTTATAAGCCGAAGTACGCACCTGTTCTTCTATTGACTTCATATCTTCCATATTATATTCATTGCGATCGTCCTCAAGAATTTCTGTAACGGACTTTGTGGCAAGCATAACCTGTGAAAGCGGTACAAACTCACTGTCGCCGTGTTCACCGATTACATAGGCATGAATATTTTTCGGGTCAACTGTGAAATAGTCTCCGAGCAGATAACGAAGCCTTGCGGTATCAAGTGATGTACCTGTACCGATAACACGTGAAGCACCGAAACGTGAAAGTTCATAGGTAACTCTTGTCATGATGTCAACGGGATTTGTCGCAACAAGGAATATACCATCAAAACCCGATTTGATAACAGGGTTTATAATAGAACGGAAAACCTCCGTATTTCTCTGTAAAAGGTCAAGACGTGTTTCGCCGTCTTTCTGTGCGACACCTGCGGCTATAACTACAATATCAGCGTCTTTGCAGTCCTTGTACTCACCTGCATATATTCTCATATTGGACTTTGCAAAGGCAAGACCGTGATTCAAATCCATAGCCTCACCGTTAGCACGTTCCTTGTTTACGTCAATAAGCACAAGTTCGTTGCAGATTCCGCCCTGATTAACAAGAGCATACGCAAAACTCATGCCTACCATACCAGTGCCAATCAGCACTACTTTTCTTTTATCGGTATTCATATTAAACCTCCGTCGTTGAAATTATATATTGATTATACACCATATTTATCCACAAGTCAATAGTAATTTTATAAAAATCAATAAATAATATAAAAAAACAGACCGTTTATTACAGTCTGTTTTGTATGAATTATAATTCAACGCCGTTCTGTCTGAGCAGTTCCCTTGCCGATTCAACGGAATCAACACCCTCCGCATTCTTTACAGGTGCAAACTCCTTACTGCGTTCCACCTCATACGGCAGACAGCTTTTCTGAAGATGCACCATATCAAGCACAAGCGTTTCAAATTTATAGCCGTTGTTTTTTTCGGGAATGACAAAACTGCCGTTATTGTCCATATAAGGAATTTTTTTCTCAACAACGTGTACGGGCATTTTTTCGGAAATAATTTCCTCCAGTCTGTCAGTTCTGAAAAGATAATTGAGAATAACGCCGTATTTATATGCAAGCTGACCGCTTTCCGTCATAAGAGTACGCATTTCTTCGGTCATTTCATAATATTCGACAATAGACGGTCTTCCGTCCTCAAGACAAAGTACACCTACTCTCTCATCTGGTGAAACCTTGCTGACAACCTTGCTTCCCGATTCACTTCCCGAGTTTATAACAGCACCTATAAAACAAGGGTCTGCAATCTGCTGGAGAACGTTGTCAACCGCAAAAACGTTTATCCAATCAATACCTTTTTTCTTTATATCATTTAAAAGCCCTGCACGCACGATTGACGAAAACCAACCGCCGTTGCCGTTAGGTGAAATGGAAATATCAGATTTGCTTTCCATGTAGATTTTACCGTTGAAATCAACGGACGGTGCCATGTCCTGTATAAAGAATTTAACATACTTTTTGTCATATCCGAAATAATTCTTTTCTTCAAAGAATGTTACTGTATCATGATGATTCTTTTCGCTTGTCATGATATAAAGCGGAACATATGCACCTGTTGCCTTGACAACTTTCAGCAGATTATTCATAAGGCATTCAAATATATACAGTTCTCTTGAAACACCTATATTAAACATACCTTTCGGCTTGTCAAAGCCAAGACGTGTACCCTGCCCGCCAGCAAGAAGAACAGCTGCGACTTTTCCATCTCTTATTGCACCTGCACCTGCGGAATAGTATTTTTCTCTGTTTTCCGCAATGTCTTCAATAGTAACAGCTCCGAGCGGTTCAAACCTGCCTCTTTTTGAAGAATGTCTGTTTTTCTCGCTGAGATTTTCCAGAACTGAAAAATCAGTCATTTCAATCTGCGAAAGGAGTCTGACTTTTTCCTTGTCGTCAAGTTCCTCATAGTAAGCAAGTATATGCTCCTGACCGTATTTTTTCAGTATACTTTCTGCCGTATTAAATGTAATCATAAATATAACCCCCTCTGAATATTTTTAATTTTACAGAAATATCTCTTTTATCCTCTGTTCTAAATATTATATCACGTTGACTGAATGCGGTCAAGCATATAATAGACAATTTATACAAATATACGTTAAACACCTGCAATAATGCAGGTGCTTTTGTCATTTGTCACAAAAATAACTGTTGAAAATCAGAAAAAAAGATATATCAGGTTGCAAACTGACTGTTATAGAGTTCCGCATAAAAACCGTTATTATTCATAAGTTCACTATGGCTTCCCTGTTCAATAATGTTTCCGTTTTTCATAACAAGAATGGTATCGGAATTTTTTATAGTGGAAAGACGGTGTGCAATAATAAAACTTGTCCGTCCCTCCATAAGTCTGGTGAAAGCTTTCTGTATACGGTGTTCGGTCCGCAGGTCGATAGAACTCGTCGCCTCGTCAAGAATAAGCATGGGCGGATTCATGAGCATAATCCTTGCTATACATATAAGCTGTTTCTGCCCCTGAGAAAGTCCGCTGTCCTCGCTTATTACAGTATCATAGCCGTCGGTGAGACGTTTTATAAAACCGTGAGCGTAGACGGATTTTGCCGCCTCCGTAATCTGTTCACGTGTTGCATCTGGTACACCATAGGCGATATTTTCCGCAACAGTTCCCGTAAATATCCACGTTTCCTGAAGAACCATTCCGAACTGACTACGCAGGCTGTCACGTGTGATGTCGTTTATATTCTTTCCCGAAACCGTTATATTTCCGCTGTTTATATCGTAAAATCTCAGCAGGAGATTAATAACAGTTGACTTTCCGCAACCTGTAGGTCCTACTATAGCTACTTTCTGACCTGATTTAACGTCAAGGCTGAAATTTTGTATAAGCTCCGTTTCGGGATTATAAGAAAAACGTACATTATCAAAGCTTAAATCTCCCGTACAGTCTGTAATTGTTTCCTTGTCCGAATCGTCGGAAACCTCTTCTTCTTCAAGTACGTCAAAAACCCTGCGGGCAGACGCAACGGCATTCTGTAATTCTGCAAAGACACCCGATATTTCATTGAATGGCTTTGTATACTGGTTTGAAAAAGACAGGAAACTTGTAAGTTTTCCGACTGTCATAGTCCCGATAAAACCAACAGAGCCGATTACACCGAGTGAACCGAGAAGACCGACCGCCGCATAAATCATGCCGTTTACAAAACGTGTGACGGGATTTGTTATAGAACTGAAAAAAGTGGCTTTCACACCGATTTTTCCGTAATCCTTGTTTATCCTGTCAAAACGTTCCATTGCCCTCTCATCATAGACAAAAGCCTTGACAATTTTCTGATTTCCTGTCATTTCTTCGGCAAGTCCCACCATATTGCCCCTGAGTTTCGACTGTTTCATATATGAATCGTGAGAAGCTTTTGTGATTTTAGATGCGGCTATAAATGAAAGCGGTGTCATAATTACAACCACAACTGCTATTCTGAAATTTATGAACATCATAAAAATCAGCGTGCCGATAATAGTCATGATACTGCTGAAAAACTGTGTGAATCCCTGTAAAAGACCGTCCGAAATAATTTCGATGTCATTAATGACACGGCTTGTCAGTTCTCCTTTTGTATGACCGTCTATATACTTCAGCGGAACTCTTTCAAGCTTATTGAAAATATCCGCACGCAAATCACGTATAGTCAGAAATGCAAGTTTATTTGTACACAAACTCATAAGCCACTGGAAAATTCCGCTTGCCGTAACTATAACAGCCAGTTCAGTGACAATTTTTTTTAGGTCGCCAAAATCAACACTGCCCTTATCTATACAGCAGTCAACAGCATCGCCTATAAAAACAGGTACTAACAGCGAAAGTCCTACGCCTAAAACCGCAAATATTACTGTAAAGATTAAATATGTTATATACGGACGGGCATATGAAATTACCCTTTTAAGAGTATCAGTCATCAACTGCCCTCCTTTTCATTCATCTGAGATTTGTAAATTTCCCTGTAAATATCACAGCTTTCAACAAGTTCGTCATGTGTACCGATTCCGACCGTTTCGCCGTCGTCCATGACAATAATCTTATCAGCCTCTTTAAGAGAGGTAGTCCGCTGTGAAATCATTATAACGGTTGTATCGGGCATATCTTTTTTAAGGGATTTACGGAGTGCGAGGTCTGTCGCATAGTCCAATGCACTTGTTGAATCGTCAAGAATTATAATATCGGGATTTCCGACAATTGCACGTGCTATTGAAATTCTCTGTTTCTGTCCTCCCGAAAGATTCTTACCGCCCTGTGAAATTCCGGTATCAAGACCGTCGGGCATTCTGCTTACAAATTCCCACGCCTGAGCAGTTTTAAGAGCGGAAATAATTTCTTCATCAGTAGCATCAGCTTTTTTCCAACGCATATTATCCCTAACAGTACCTGTAAACAATACTGCTTTCTGCGGAACAACTCCGACAGATTTTCTGAGTTCGTCCAAATCATAGTTATCTGATTTTACACCTGAAATAAAAATTTCTCCTTCTGTCTGCCTGTAAAAGCACGGTATAAGGTTGGCAAGAGTAGACTTACCGCTTCCCGTACCTCCTATAATGCCGAGCATTTCTCCTCTTTTAAGAGTAAACGAAACATTTTTAACAGAACATTCACCAGCGGTTTCGTAGGCAAATGAAACATTTTTAAATTCAAGTATATTTTCACTGTTTGCAGACGGCTTTTCTTTGCCGTCGGATTTTTCGGGTTCAATGTCAAAAACTTCACTTATACGGTTAGCGGAAGCAAAAGCCTTTGTGAACGTTACAATAAGATTTGCAAGTACTATCAGAGCAAGCAATATCTGTGTCATGTAGTTTACCAATTTTGTAAGTTCACCCTGTGTAAGATGACCCGTATCAATTCTTATACCGCCAAACCACAGTATTGCAACTATACCCAGATTCATTATCATGAAAGAAAACGGATTCAGTATTGACGATATTCTGCCGACTGCTATTGAACTTACAGCTATATCGTCAACTGACTTTCTGAAATCTTCAATTTCTTCTTTCTGTCGGGAAAATGCCCTTATAACTCTTGTACCCTCTAAATTTTCACGAGTAAGAAGTGACGCTCTGTCAAGGTTTTTCTGAGTAGTCCTGTACATAGGCACGGTTTTGTGCATTACGGTAACTATAACTATTGTCGTAAGAACCGCTACAATCAGAAATATCAGAGACAGTTTAAAGTCTGTACGCATAGCCATGACCATTGCACCGATTACAAGAAACGGTGAACGTGTGGCAAGCCTTATGAACATATTAACGCCGTTCTGAACTGTGTTAGAATCGTTTGTAAGACGGTTTACAAGCGAGGCAGTACCTACTTTGTCGATACTGCTATATGAAAGTGAATTTATATGTTTATAGAGTGCGGTACGCAGTTCAGTACCGAAACCGTAGGCACATCTTGCGGCAAGAAACTGACACGTAAGGGCGAAAGCAAGCCCGCAGAATCCGAGAAGTACTATAATTCCTGACATACGCAGTATATAGGAAGTGTCATTATTTGCTATGCCGTTGTCAATTATCTTTGCCATTACATACGGGACTATAAGTTCAAATATTGCTTCAAGCAGTTTGAAAAAAGGACCTAATATAAGCTCTTTTTTATAATTTTTCAGATACTTCAGCAGTTTTTTCATAATTCTCCTTATGACACATAAATCTGTTATTTTTTAAAACTGAATGTCCATAAAATCAATAAGCCTGTCAAATGCAGCACTGTAACTTATATACCACTTTCCGTCAATAAGCAGTACGGAAGCAGGCTCTGCCACAAAAATTTCCTCGTTTGCATCATTCTTATAAAACGGAATTTCACATACATAACCGTCTGTTATATTAATTCCGAGCTTTGAATTAATTTCGGCAAGTTCGTTTTCCGAATAATGTTCAATAGTGGTTTCGTCAATATTTATTGACCATTTATCATTTTCCGATTCACTGTAGCCGTCCATAATGCTGTGAATATTCTTCACGGAATCGTCTATAGCAGACATAACACTTTCCTTTGTAAAAATCTGATTCAGTGTCTTGTCGTCTTCACCGTTTTCACTTTTCAGATAGTTCTTCATATACGTATCAAAAGCCGTTATTTCATTCGGACAGAAAAGTGCATATACAGCGTTTGCATTTCCGTCTATATATGCTTGATGATAAGCATTAAGAACTGTTTTATATTCGTCATTACTGCTTACCGCCGTAGTGTCTGTACTGATTTCGGTCGGCGGTTCTGTTACTGCTTCTGTAAGCAGTTCTGTCACTGCTTCTGTTGTAATTTCTTCTGTTTCCTGCGGCTCTGTTGAAACCACAATAATTTTGTCTGAATTGTCTTCTTCCGTTTTTGCCTCACAGCCTGTAACCGAAAGTACCGCTGTACATACCATCAAAACCGTTATTAATCTGATAGATTTCTTCATTTCTTTCCTCCGTTGATAATTTTTTAATTTTCGGGAAAATCTCTTGGTATTTCTATTATACTA
>CAMWVV010000135.1 GCA_947177755.1 uncultured Ruminococcus sp.
TTATTTTAATAATAACTTGTTTAATATGACGTTTTTTATATAATATTATGATTAAATATTGTCGTTTTATCTAAAAAATTCACATAAATCCATAAAACTGCGTTTTTCCAATCAAAGAGTAATCTTATCTCCGTCACGGGAAATACTCACATTCTCAAAAATATTCTTCAGTTCTTCTTCATGTAATTCGGGTTCTGTTTCGGCAGGACTGTAGTGTGTAAGCCAGAGACGCTTTACACCTGCACGCAAAGCTATTCCGCAGGCGTCCTGCATAAGCATATGCCCCTTTTCGTTCATAGCCTGTTTTTTGGACATATCGCCATACATTCCCTCACACACAAACAATTCCGAATTTTCCGCAAATTCCGCTATACTTTCAATAGGAAGAGTATCAGTAACATATGTGACATTTAACGGCGGACGGCTCTCGCCTGTAACGTCCGACGGCTTTATAGTTCTTCCGTCATCAAGCTTTACACTCGAACCGCTGTGAAGTATTTTCCAGTATTTTACGGGAACGTCAAGCGACTTCGCTTTATCAGGCTCAAAGACAGGTTTTCTTGAAAGAGAAATTTTATATCCGATACAATTAACGCTGTGTTCAAGCGGAATTGTCGAAATCATAAGCATGGGGTCAATTTTATCGGCTGTAAAAGCTGTGGGACTTCTGTCGGGAAGCCTGTGCAGATTCACTTCATACGGCAATGCACCGCACACGGACATAAGATTTTTTATTGTTTTTTCGGCACTCTCAGGAAAATATACGTCAAGAGGCTGTGTGCGTGAACAGTTTCCTATTGAAAGAAGCAGTCCCGGAAGACCTGTAACATGGTCGGCATGACAGTGAGTTATAAGAATCATTTCTATACGGCTCATTTTCAAACCATGCTGTGCAATTGCCACCTGCGTACCCTCACCGCAGTCTATAAGAACGGCTTTTCCGTTATATTCAGCATAAAGACTTGTAAGATACCGATTTTTAAGCGGAAGCATTCCGCCTGTTCCCAAAAGGCATATTTCCGACATATTATTTTCTCCTTTACTTTTTTTAAACTCAAGGTTTACATTCCATTAATTATACCACATTTTTAAATAAATATCAATTGAAATATTGACATAAATTTTTTTGTGTATTTACTGAAAAATTATTATATAAGAACAAAATAAAAACGACTGCACAAAACAGCCGTTTTAATATATGAACACACCTTTATTGCAAAGAAAAATTTAATAATCCAGAAGTCCTAACGGTAATTTGTCAATCTTGCCGAGAATATAATTTCTGAGACACGCTGCGTCAGAATATGTTATAGCACCGTCCGGAAGCAAATCCGCACTTTCCACCTGAAGCGGATTAAAAGTAACTTCCTTTGCAAGATACTGTTTCAGAAGCACATAATCAAATGAATCAATAACACCGTCGCCGTTCAAATCGCCTGCCGATTCAGGAACGATTTTATATTTTGACGGAAAATACTGTCCTTCCAGTTCGCCTGACGGACGAATGTCTTCGTCAACACTGACAAACATCTGCTCCCAGTACCATTCATAATCACTGTTCGGCTCATAAGCCACGCCTACACCAATATGTGTATAATCAGGACTCATAATTGTAGACCAGTGTTTAGGCGAATTTTTCCACTGATTAAAAGTAGCTTCAGGAGTATCCATTCCGGCAGCGATATTTTCAGCAGATAATTTCCACGGAACAAGGCTGTAATCAACCAAATCAATAAATATACTTCCGTCGGGACGTTCATGGCTGAACATGGAAATACATTCTCTTGCACGTACATACGACATATCACAAAGATACGGAACAGCGTAAAGCGGTTCAAGACCTTCCTCTTCTCTCGCTTCATTCACCAGCACAATTAGCTGCTCTGCCATTTCTTTCAAATCAGGCTCATCACTTCCCGATGATTTCATAGGAAAATGCATACACAAAGTTGTAACGACCAAGGACATAAACACAGAAACTATTCTATTAGTATATTTTATGATATGCTGCATAAACTCACCTCCGCATTCAAAATTGATTTCCTGATAATATACTATCATATTTCGGTCAATTTTTAAAGTGCTTTTTCATAAATTTAGTAATTTTATACAATAAAATTCTGCAATTTGTACAAAAAATCTTTTACTATAAGTATAACGCATTTTGATTTATCCATTTTTCAGTAAATATATTATAACAAAAACGCCATATAATAAAAAACGGACGACACACAAGCCGTCCGTCATATATCAATTAACCTTTTAATTCAACACGTCTTATTTTTCCGCTTATAGTCTTAGGAAGTTCGTCCCTGAACTCAACTATTCTCGGATATTTGTAAGGTGCTGTATGTTTCTTTACATAGTCCTGAATTTCCTTTTTGAGTTCGTCTGTTCCTACAGTACCCTTTGTGAGAACTATGGAAGCCTTTACAACCTGACCTCTTACGGGGTCGGGAGCGGCACTTACACCACACTCAAGAACGTAAGGAAGTTCCATGATAACGCTTTCAATTTCAAACGGTCCTATTCTGTAGCCTGACGACTTGATAACGTCATCAACACGTCCTACATACCAGAAATAACCGTCCTCGTCACGCCATGCAGTATCGCCTGTATGATACATACCGTCATACCATACTTCCTTTGTTTTTTCAGCGTCACGGTAATATTCCACGAAAAGACCGCACGGAATATTTTCGTCAACCCTGATTACAATTTCACCTGTTTCGCCCGTCTTGACGCTGTTTCCGTCGGAATCAACAATATCAATATCATAAAGAACACTCGGTTTGCCCATTGAACCAGGTTTAGCGGTCATGCCAACAAAGTTACCGATAGCAAGGGTTGTTTCGGTCTGACCGAATCCCTCCATAAGCTTAACGCCTGTAGCCTTAAGGAACTGATTATAGACTTCAGGGTTGAGAGCCTCGCCCGCAACCGTTGCATACTTTATTGAGCTGAGGTCAAATTTCGACAAATCTTCTTTTATAAAGAAACGATACATTGTAGGCGGTGCGCAGAAAGTAGTAATATTATATTTTTTGAACATTGGCAGAATCTTATTAGCATCGAAACGGTTGAAGTCATAAACGAAAACGCAGGTTTCGCTCATCCACTGACCGTAAAGCTTGCCCCAGAGAGCCTTGCCCCAGCCCGTATCGGAAATAGTGAAGTGAATACCGTTCGGGTCAACATTATGCCAGTAACGTGCGGTAATAAAGTGACCAAGAGCATATTTGTGGCTGTGCATAGCGATTTTCGGATAACCTGTAGTTCCCGAAGTAAAGAACATAAGCATAGGTTCACTACCACACGAAAGTATTTCGGGGTCTGTCGGTCTTTCAAAAACGTCGCTGAAACTGTACATTTCTTTATCAAATGAATCCCAGCCGTCACGCTCTCCGTTAGCCATAATAGTCTTTATGTTCATGCCACATTCTTCAATAGCAAGCTCTGCCTGATGTGCGGCATCACCCTCACCTGTGCAGACAATAGCCTTAACGTCGGCAGCCTTGAAACGATATGTGAAGTCATGCTGTACAAGCTGATTTGTTGCAGGAATTACAATCGCACCGATTTTGTGAAGTGCAATTATAGAAAACCAGAACTGATAATGTCTCTTAAGAACAAGCATTACCGTATCGCCTTTTTTAATTCCTTTGGAAAGGAAATAATTGGCGGTCATATTGGAATACTTCTTCATTTCGGCAAAAGTGAATTTTCTTTCCTCCATATCGTCCGAAACATATATAAGTGCGGTTTTGTCGGGAGTTTTTTCGGCAAGAGCGTCAACTATATCAAAACCGAAATTGAAAGTTTCTTCATTCATGAAACTTATCTTTTTCAAAGCACCGTCCTCGTCGGCTTCGGTTTTTACGAACTTGTTAATAACAGGATTTTCAACTTTTGCAAGGTCGAAATTAGTAACACCAGGGAGAATTACGGGGTCAAGGTTCTGCAACGCACTGTGCGGCTGGTTTACTCCGAACACAACAGCATAGAATTTACATTCCTTACCGCCTACTGCCCATTCGTCATGCGGTTCACCGCTGTCATAATAGATAGAGTCGCCCTCGTTGAGAATTTCCTCATTGTCGCCTATTCTTACCTTAAGCTGACCGCTTACAACTATATCAAGCTCCTGTCCCTCGTGTGTGTGTGGGTGCGGCACACGGAACTGCTCGTCAACATACGGAATTGTAACCATAAATGGCTCACCTATCTTGTTTCTGAACTTAGGTGCAAGACGCATATAGCTCATACCCTTACGGCGTGCAATCGGAAGACCGCCCCCCTTTCTTGTTATGTCGTAACTGTAGATTTTCGGGCTTTCGCCTTCCATAAGGTCAGTTATTTCCACACCTGTAGCGTTTGCGAATTTATAGATAAAAGTGAAACTGAAATCTTTAGCACCGCCCTCGTATGCGAGATACTCGTAAAAGGAAACGCCTGTTTTTTCAGCCATTTCTTCAGAAGTCAGACCTACTGACTCACGAACAGCCTTAATTCGTTCTGCTACCTCTCTTATCTTAAATTCGGGATTCATTGAATTACTCACAGTTAGCCTGCTCCTTTCTTTTAAAATCAGTTGTTTTAATTAATGTTCTCAATGAAACACTTAGTAAAGTATAACACTAATAGTCTTATTTGTCAATACATTCAGACTAATTTTTACAGGCTTAACTGTGCAGACTATTTAATTAAATCAATTTTATTTTATAATGTTTCAGCCAGTGGTCAAGCTGAATGAAAAACGCTATTGTCTGCGGTAAATTCATAAGCTGACCATACCACTGTACATGGTCTTCATGACGAAGAAGTTTTTCAAGTTCCTCACGCTTGACAAGTTCAAAAAGAATATTGTCCTTTTCGTCCATAACAGCAGAAAGTCTTTCCGTAACGGCATCAAGAAATGCAGGATTGTGTGTTTTCGGATACGGTGATTTTTTACGCCAAAGAACTTTATCGGGCAGCCACTCTTTCATTGCCTCACGGAGCAGTCCCTTTTCCCTGCCCTGATAGTCCTTGTACTCCCACGGTACATTATATAGATACTCCGCTATTCTGTAATCACAGAAAGGCACACGGACTTCAAGTCCGCTGTACATACTCATACGGTCTTTTCTGTCAAGCAATGTCTGCATGAACCAATGGAAATTAAGCTGTGTCATTTCTCTCATGCGGTATTCAAGCGGACTGTCTGACGGCAGTTTCATGGCATAGTCAGCAGTATTGCGGTAAGCACTGTATACATACTCTTCGGCATTTATTTTCTGTGCATAGTAGTCAGAAAGGAAATTTTTTCTGTATGCGGTACTTTGCGCCCACGGAAAACCATCTGTCATTCTTATGTCCTTATCCCTGTACCAAGGATAACCGCCGAAAATTTCATCCGCACACTCTCCCGACAATGCAACAGTACCATGTTTTTTTATCTCACGGCAGAATATGAGCAGTGATGCATCAACGTCTGCCATTCCTGGAAGTCCACGTGCTTCCGTCGCATCATACAGAGCGTTTACAAGTTCGGGTGTATCAACGACTGTCCAGTGATGATTTGTACCGAGATAATCAACCATACACTGAATATATTCGGGGTCGCTGTTCGGCTGAAAGTGACTTTTCTGAAAATACTTGTCATTGTCACGGTAGTCAACTGAAAACGTATCAAGGACTTTTCCATGTTTCTTCATTTCGGCAGCGGCAACCGACGATATAAGACTTGAATCAAGTCCGCCTGAAAGAAACGTACAAACAGGAACGTCCGAAACAAGCTGACGGCGTATTGAATCAAGAACAAGCTCCCTGACGTGTTCGGCGGTCTGTTCAAAAGTTTCATGGAGTTCATAGGCTTTCAGCCTCCAGTATTCATGAAGTTCAAGACCTTCGGGGGTATAGTAACCGCACCACCCTGCCTTTATCTCCTCTATTCCCTTTATAACGCCAAATGACGGAGTTCTGCCAGGGGCTATAAGAAGAAGTTCCGCCGCACCCTGCTCGTCAATTTCATGCGGCACGTCAGGGTGTTCAAGCAGTGCAGGTATTTCCGAGGAAAAAATAAGCTTATTTTCATTCCTGTAATAGAAAAGAGGCTTTATACCTATTCTGTCACGGGCAAGAAAAAGCCTTTTCTGTTTCTGATTATATACCGCAAACGCAAAAATCCCGTTGAATTTATCAAGACACTTTTCGCCCCATTTTATATAGCTTTTAAGTACAACTTCTGTATCGGAGTGTGTTTCAAACTCAAAATCTTCTTTGAGTTCACGGCGTATTTCTTCGGTGTTGTAAAGTTCACCGTTATATACAATAGTAAAGTCACCGAAAGTCATGGGCTGTCTGCCATTCGGAACGTCTATAACAGCAAGCCTTGTATGGATAAGAGCCGATTCCTTTGTAAGTACAATTCCCCTCTGGTCAGGACCTCGCCTGAGAAGTGCGTGCTGCATATTCTCATAGATTTTCATATCTTCACGCATATCTTCTTTAAAGCTTATTGCTCCTGCAATTCCGCACATAAAAAAATAACCTCCTTTTATGGTTTGTATTATTATATGCGGTACAACGTTTATATGACACAAAAAACTGCCCCGATTCAGTATCAGGACAGTTATTATAAGTTATTTATTTGATTCAATATTTTCTTTAATTCTTGCTTTTGCTTCCTCGACGGTTTCGCCGTCTTTGGTAAGAAAACTATCCACGAACTTATCCTCAATTTTTTTGTAAGTTCCCGTTACACCGTTTTCTATAGCCTTATATGTGTCTACAACTTTTTCCTCAATTTTTTTGTTCATGGAAACTAACTTTGATTTTGCCATTCTGCTCACCTCCTTTTGGTATAATATAAGCATAGTCCAAACTGCTGACCCAATGGTGACAGGCTATGC
>CAMWVV010000136.1 GCA_947177755.1 uncultured Ruminococcus sp.
TGACGGTGAAGCAAGAGAATGTGAAGATTCCTCAAACATTTTAGATTTTATTTTCAGCAAAAAAAGCACCTCCGTTTACAGTATAGAATAATTTTACTGTAAACAGGTGCTTTTGTCAATAGCTGTTTTATATTATTTTATCAGACAACAGAAATAATATTCAGAAACATTGTTATTCCTATCATTGAAATAAGTGAAAGTGCAAGTGTAATAAGTGTTACTATAATGATATTTATCGGCTTTACTCCGCCCAGTGCCATGACAAGATTCATATTAAGACTCTCATTTCTGCTGTGCATTTTTATACGTTTCAGATTTTTCAGTGAAAACTTGAAATAAATCCAGTTTGCAAAGAGACACAGAAAAAGTCGCAGAATCCATGAACTCCAGCCACATATTGATTCAAGCGATTCAATAAGTCCCTGATTTTCGTATATGACATTAAGCATATTTTCAGTAAAGACCCCTCTGTCTGCCATAATCATTACAGAAGCAGGAAGATTCAGCAGCACACTTATAAGAGTGTAGATTATTGCCCAAAGCCACATTTTTCTGTTTGCAAAATAAAATGACGGAAATATAAAACATGAAAAGTTAAACGAAATTTTTGAACCAATGTCTTTCATTCTCTTGAAAACAGGTATATAATAAAAAGTATTCGTACCGACAAACATGGAAATTTCCCTGAGTGTTGCACCGCCCATATCCTCATCGGGATTGAATCCGATATTATGATTTAAATGTATATCTTCATTTTCGGGTGTTGATTCTTCATGACTTTCATTGCCGTTCAGACCTGCACCGCATACTATGCAATATTCTGCATCTGTTGGATTATTCGGAAATTTACAAACGGGACACTCTTTCTTTTCTTCCGTTTTTTCTTCAACAACGGCACGTTTCCATTTTTCACCTGTTCCATGCAGTGAAATGTTTGCACACCTGTTTTCTTTTTTATAACAATCTCTGTGATGAGGAGAACCGCATTCGGGACAAACAACAACGTCATCTTCGTCCTTAAAAACTTCCCCGCAGTAAACACATTTTTCTCCGATAAAATTCATAAATCATACCTCCATTCTTCTTTGACGTATTTCCAGATTATATTATAACACGTAATGTAATATAAAATCAAGTATTTTCAGAATTTAATTGACATTCCCGAAAATTTGCAGTATAATATTAGTAAAGTTGTTTCTAAAATAAAGAAAGAGGGTATAATAAAATGGCAAATGAAAAAAGTCTGAAAGTTCTTATTGTAGACGATGATAAAAATATATGTGACCTGCTCAGGCTTTATCTCGAAAAAGACGGATACGGTGTAATTCTCTCCCACGACGGTGCGGAAGCAGTTGTGAAATTCAATGCACTCAAGCCTGATATTGTTCTGCTTGATATTATGCTTCCGAGCATGGACGGCTGGCAGGTATGCCGTGAAATAAGAAAAAAGTCAAATGTACCGATTATTATGATTACTGCCAAAGGTGAAACCATTGACAAAATTATAGGTCTTGACCTCGGAGCAGACGACTATATTGTAAAGCCGTTTGACGCAAAGGAAGTAATAGCACGTATAAACGCAGTAACAAGACGTGTAGGCAATTCAAACCCCGAGCCTGAAATAAAGGAAGTACGCTATGACAAGCTTTCTGTAAACATGACCCGTTATGAACTGAAAGTCAACGGAAAAAGTATTGATACTCCTCCGAAAGAACTTGAACTGCTTTATTATCTTACTTCAAATCCGAACAGAGTCTATACACGTGACCAGCTTCTTGACGAAGTATGGGGTTTTGAATATTACGGAGATTCACGCACCATTGATGTCCATATAAAAAGACTGCGTGAAAAACTCGCCAACGTTTCAGAAAAATGGTCCCTTGAAACTGTATGGGGAGTGGGATATAAATTTAAAGTTGAGGAAGATGAATAATTTCCGAAATTATAAAAAAACGGGGGCTTCATTGTCCCCTGTTTTATTAAACAGAGGTGATTTCTGTTGCAGAATAAAAATTCCTATAATAATTTTTTCCGCTCTGCAATGATAATGATAACATCGGCAATTATACTTATCGGAGTAATCATAATAAATGTCAGCTCCGATATATACAAGAACAGCAAACTTAAAAATCTGCGTACAATCGGAAATATTTTCATAAGCTGTATAAGCAGGGAATACAATAATACAGGCAATATAAAAACCGCATTTCCATCTGAAATATACAGGGAAATATCAGAAGAAAACAATATAATAATATACATCTATGACGAAAACGGGAAATATATATTATCCGACAACAGCAATATTTATATGTCGGAAAATATCAAAAGCATTATTGACAAAAAAACTTATCTTGACGTTGATGGCAATAATAATATATCTCAGGAAGCACCCTCGCTGCTTTACGGCACGTCTTTCAGCGTAAAATATAAAGATACACCGCAAAAGAAAATGTATGCACTTGTATACAACAGCACATATGACATAAGCACGTTTACCATTAATATTTTTCTCTGGTATTCGTCCATAGCAATAGTTGCCGTGCTTGTTTCTTTCATAATTCTGCGGAAAAAGGTTAAAAATTATACAGCCTGCACGGACGATATGCTCAGAATAATAAAGCAGTATTCAAAGGGGGATTTTTCCGAAAAACTGGCAACCGATACCGTGGGATTTCTGGGCGAAACATCAAAATACATAAATACCCTTGCCTCAAACGTCGAAAAAAGCGAGGAGACAAGCAAGACATTTATTGCCAACGTTTCACATGAACTGCGTACACCGATAACGACAATAGGCGGATTTGTGGACGGAATACTTGATGGTACTATCCCGAAAAACCGACGCAATGAGTATCTTATTCTTGTTTCCAACGAAATACAGCGTCTGAGAATATTAATAAGTTCAATGCTTAATATGAGCCGTTTTGAATCGGGTACACTAAAACCGAATTTCAAGGAAACAAATCTCACCGACCTTGTTATAAAAACCGTTTTCATGTTTGAAAAGAAGATTGAAGCCAAGAATCTTGAGATTGAAGAACTCGACAGCGAAAGGCTTGTTGCAGTCGTTGACCCCGACCTTATGCAGCAGGTTATATATAACCTTATAGAAAACGCTGTCAAGTTCGTAAACGACGGCGGAAAACTTTCATTCAGATTTGAAAAGGAAAACGATATGTGCATCATAAGCATAAAAAATACGGGCGAGGGGCTGAAGGATTCAGAAATCCCACAGGTATTCGACCGCTTCTATAAAACAGATTCGTCAAGGGGAAAAGATACAACGGGTCTTGGTCTCGGACTTTCAATTTCAAGAAGAATACTGCATATAAACAACGGTCATATAGTTGTAAAAAGCGTATATGGCGAATATACTGAATTTCAGATACAAGTCCCCGAAAAACAAAACGGCTTATAACACAGATGTATGCGAAAGGAGAACAAATGGACGAGATAGAAAACTATATTTCCCGAAATGATTCGGAACAGAACAGTGGCTATATTCCTCAGCACGAAAAAAATGAACCGAAATATTATAATGAAGAAAAAACCCCTGTTTATGATGAGTACGGATTTTCAGTTTTTGAAGAATATAAACCGATTCCCCCCGAACCTCCCGAAAATATAAGAACAAGAAAAACAACAGGCGGTGAAAAGTTCATTATATTTCTGTTTATTATGATTATACTGCTTTCGGTCACACTTGCCGTGTACGGAATAGCAAACGATATTTACAGAAGCAATGATTTTATTGAACAACTAAAAAAATCTCAGCACGTTGTACTTTATCAGCAGACAAAACCCGAAGGTGCAAACGACCTTGACAATTTTATTGACGAAAACGGCAGATACACCATTGAGGGTGCGGCAGCTTCCGTAAAAGATTCAATAGTTGAAATCTATACTTACAATGATTCTTCACATACTGTTCTTTCGGGAACAGGCTCGGGTGTTGTAATCTCAAAGGACGGCTATATAGTAACTAATGCCCACGTTCTTCAGTCTGACGGTTATCACTCCATTCATACCGTTGACGGCAAAGTATATGATGCCAAAATCATCGGCAGGGACTCAAAGACGGACATCGCCGTTATAAAAGTAAACAATGCAAATCTTGTACCTGCCTTACTCGGAAACTCGGACGAAGCGATTGTAGGCGAGCAGGTAATTGCAGTCGGAAACCCCGCAGGACTTTCAAACACCGTTACAGACGGTATTATTTCGGCGGTAAACCGTAAAATACGCAGTGATTCAACAGGATTTGAAATGGACTGTATACAGACAAATGCCGACATAAGCCCTGGAAACTCTGGCGGTGCATTGGTAAATATGTACGGTCAGGTTATTGGAATAACGTCATCAAAATATGTAAGCTCCAGTTTTGAGGGTCTCGGTTTTGCCATAACGATAAATGAAGCACTGCCTGTTATTGAGGAACTTATAGACAAGGGATATATTTCGGGACGTTTCAGAATAGGAATACAGCTTATCGACATGGATTCAGCTGAAAAACTGCTGCTTATAGAGCAGGAACTTGGCTTTGAACTTCCTGAGGACTTCGAGGGCGTTTATATTGATGCTGTAAGTGAGGACTGTGACATTGCCAACACAGACCTTAAAGAAGGTGACTTTATAACCGAAATAGACGGCACACCCATTAAAACATATGATGAACTATACGACGCTATAAGCAGTAAATACGGTGCAGGCGACAAAGTTCCTGCAAAATGTGCAAACGTAAAAAAGAACGGAAAAGTAACTTATTATGACATAGAATTTAAACTTATGGAAGATACTTCCGGAGATTACTGATTATTCCATATAATTTTTAGGGCGTTTTGAATTTACGCCCGTAACTCCTCCTGCTCCTCCCGACAATACAAGCAGGAGGAGCTTTTTTATACCCGTTATTTCGCCGAGAAAAACAACGCCTAATATCGCCATAACTGTATAAATAATAACTCCGCACATGACACCCTCCGCAATTCCATGTTTACGGCGGTATTTTCCGCATAGATACGTTGACGAATATGTCCCGACACATATTGCCGCTGCCGAAAAAACAGCAGATACTTTCATATCCCCGAGAATATAATACATTATTAATGAAAATAATAAAGCAGATAAAAGTATAAACATAATACCTATAAGAACCGATAAAGTTATACTAAGCAGACTGTTTGTCCATACGCTTTTACGGTGACGGTGCATAAAAAAACCTCCGCACAAAAAGAATTGTTCACACAATTCTATGCGGAGGCACATATTATTATTCCTCTTCGGACTTTTTCTTTTTCTTCGGTTTCTTTTCAGGCTCGTCCTCAACAACAGCCGCTGAAGCAAGTCCCGAATCTGATTTTTTTGAAGAAGCCGCTTTTGCTGCCTTTACACGTTCCATAGCAGTAACGTTTTCTGTTATCGCCCATGTCTTTATTCTGAGTTTATGTCTTGCACCGCCTGTTTCAATAACAACAGTATCTTCGCCTGTTGCCACAACAATTCCTACAATACCACCGCCTGTTACGATTTCGTCGCCTACCTGCAAGCTTTCCTGCATATCTTTCAGTTCCTGCTCACGTTTTTTCTGCGGTCTGATAGCCACAAAATAAAGCAGAACAAACATGATTATAAGCGGAAAAATAAGTGTCCAGAAAACAGAACCCGTGCCAGCAGCCGCTGCCGTATTTGCGGAAGTTGCCGCCGCACTTTCTTCACCGTCTGCAAATGCTGTAATAGCAAAAGCCGATGATGAATATAATAAAGCTGATGCTGCTGTCAGTAAACCCGTTAATTTTTTCTTCATAATATAAATCTCTCCATTCTGCCGACTTCTGACGGCGATTAAATATAATGGATATTATACCATATTTTTCATTTAATTTCAAGTCATTTGCATTATTTTTCACACAAATCAATTTCTGCTGATATTTTCAGAAATTAATGACATATTTTTTCCACAAAACGCCTGTGTAATTATGCACATCACTGTTTTTTGTGAAAATTTTGCGAATACTCTTGATTTATTGCAAAAAGGTGGTAAAATATAATTAGCACTCAAACAAAGAGAGTGCTAAACTATAGATTTTTATTTTATGGGAGGTATATATCATGACTATCAAACCCTTACAGGACAGAGTTGTCCTTAAGATGACAGAAGCCGAAGAAACCACTCAGAGTGGTATTATTCTTTCAGGTTCTGCAAAGGAAAAACCAGAGGTTGCCGAAGTTATTGAAGTAGGGCCGGGAACTTCGGACGTTGTAATGGAAGTCAAGCAGGGCAATAAGGTGCTTATCTCAAAGTATTCAGGTACTAATGTAAAACTCGACGGTGAAGAATACATTATCGTAAAGATGGAAGATATTCTGGCAGTTGTAGAATAATTACGTTTCATTTTTTAAAAGGAGAATGATTTATTATGGCTAAAGATATTAAATACGGCGAAGACGCAAGAAAAGCACTTCAGGCAGGTATTGACAAGCTCGCCGATACAGTAAGAATCACTATGGGTCCTAAGGGCAGAAACGTTGTTCTTGACAAGAAATTCGGCTCTCCCCTCATCACCAATGACGGCGTTACAATCGCCAAGGACATTGAACTTGAGGACGCTTTCGAGAACATGGGCGCACAGCTTGTAAAGGAAGTTGCCACAA
>CAMWVV010000137.1 GCA_947177755.1 uncultured Ruminococcus sp.
CAAGAGTAATTCCGCCTGCAACTGTAATGTCGAACGAGAATCCTGCAACAGTAAGGCCAGATGTCTTTGTTGTGATGTGCATATCAACATCAACATCTTCGCCTGGATTTGCGTGCCAGTAACCGTTTTCATCGTCTGGATTGTCAAAGTCAATAATGAAATCTGCATTGGACGCATTCTTATTTGCAGTAACATCTTTTACCCCGTCCATACTAACATTAGGCTGCACGGCAGGAACACTGCCGGCAGCACTAACTACAAGAGACGAAGTAAATGCACTTGACACAAACGTTGCCGCCATGACAAGAGATGTAACTGCGGAAAGCAGTTTCTTCATCTGTGCATTTCCTTTCCGGGCAATTGCCCCATTATTATTGAATTTTGCTGATTACTTGTTAACAGGAAGTTCTACAAGGTGTACAATGCTCTGAATGATAGCCTTGGAGTCTTCTGCTGTAAGTTCTGCACCATCCTTCGGATTGTAGCAGTCAGCGTTGCGCTTGCCCTGGTCTGAAACAGAAATTGACTTAGCATCGTTGAGGTATCTGTTGAGGACAACAACGTCGTTGATTTTTACCTGACCGTCACAGTTTGTATCACCGTAGTGAACTTCACCAGTACCCTGCTGATTTGTTGTAGTTGTTGTAGTTGTTGTAGAAGAATTTCCGCCATTTGTTGTAGTTGACTGAGCTGTAGTTGTAGTAGAAGAATCTCCACCCTTTGTAGTAGATGTTGTTGTTGTAGACTGTGTAGTAGTTGTAGACTGTGTAGTAGTTGTTGAAGACTGAGGAGGTGTAACAGCGTCGCCTACCTGAATGTAGCCTTTCTTAACACCTACATTGTGATTTGTTTTGTCAGCTTTTAAAAGATTAGCTTTGGTAAGGTTGATTTCGTAAAGTCCGTCAGGTGTGCCTTCCGGTACATTGAATGTATAGTAAGCAAGGTCGCCGTCCTTTACAGTAATACCATCACCGTTACCTTCACAGGTACCGTTTATGTTACCTGATTTAAGGTCTCTTACAAGAGCTGCATTGAGAAGAGCAGGGCTTGACTTTACAACGTCTGCAAGAGTAATTCCGCCTGCAACTGTAATGTCGAATGAGAATCCTGCAACAGTAAGACCAGATGTCTTTGTTGTAACGTGCATATCAACATCAACATCTTCGCCTGCATTTGCGTGCCAGTAACCGTTTTCATCGTCGGGGTTGTCGAAATCAACAATGAAGTCGCCTGTTACATCCGGGTTAGAACCGCCGCCATTTGAAGTAGTTGTAGTTGTTGTAGAACCATCAGGAGCCTTTGTTGTAGATGTTGTTGTTGTAGCCTGTGTTGTAGTAGTTGTAGAAGAATCAGGCGGTGTAATAACGTCGCCTACCTTGATTGTAAGATTATTGAGGTCAAGATTCTTATGTTCAAATGTATCATACCAGTCAATTGTTTCAACGAGGCATGACGGAACAGACGGACTATCATTTGTCATATAGTTACAGTAATCAATAGTATACTCGCCTTCAGCAGTACCCTTAGGAAGAACTACATCAAATACTAAAACCGGATAATCATCAGATTTTTCACCGAACCATTCCTTATACTTAGTACCGTTGTTATTCCATGAAAGACCAAGATAAGCATTTTCTGTACCTGCCTCAATCTGCTTTTCATCAACAGCCACAGTGTATTTACCAGCAGCCATATAACCGGCTTTCTTATGATATGTACCTGCAAAGCTTACAACTGTATCAGTAGAAACTTCTGTACCGTCTTTCATTTTGAATGTCTTTGCTTCACTGAAATAAGGGTCAGCACCAGGAGTGTATTTCTCAAACTTGATGTTCTTTACATCAGTATTCTTTGAGTTTACAGTAACCTTAACAGCAATACTCTTTGTATCAGGTGTTTCTTCGTTGAGGTAGACAGCGAGCGGAACTTTAACGTCGCCAGCCTTGATAGCATCGGCAGAAACTGTAACAGTTGAACCGCTGGCAGTTACTCCGTCCGGTAAAGTAGCATCCTTGTATGTAAGGATAGAAAGACCCTTCTTTGCATCAGCAGCACCTGCTACCACAGGAGCAACCGCACTTACCATTGTTGCAGCCATTACAAGTGAAGTAGCCGCAGAAACTAATTTTCTCATTTGTAATAATTCCTTTCTTTAGGTTGTTAAACCTATTAATAACTTAAAAAATTTTTGGGGGATTATATTCCTTTGTATGGGGACAAATCAGATAATCTTTAAACAAAACAGTAAACTTAATCTCCGAATCAGTCAGAACTTAATTCATCAAGCTGGACTGATGTCATCGGGAAATCTTTTTCAGTAATAGTCTGTGATTCAACATACTGAATAGCAAGAGCATCAGAGTTTGTAACACCGCCGCCGTTGTCAACAACGTCTGCATTGAGCTTGCCTTGTGCGGAAAGTTTATACTTGTCAGGGTTTGCAATAGACTGCATGATAAGTACTGCGTCATTGATACTTACATCGCCGCTCTCATCAGCATCGCCCCATTTAACCGTATCTGTGCCGCCGCTTCCGCCGCCGTTTCCGATATTAACAGCACCGTTCTTTGTTTCAACTGAATATCTTATAACTTCTTTCTTATTGAAGTATCCGACACTTATAACGTCGTTCGGTATGTTAGAGCCTGTAAACGTATCACGTGATGTAGGAACGATTTCAAGCGGTACTGTTCCGTCTGGTGCGTCCTTTGAAACTGTACCTGTAAGTGTACAGAATACGCCGTCACCGTTCATCCAGTACGAAGAGTCCTCAAGAGAGGTTGACCAGACAAGAGTAACATTTCCATTATCATTGTCAATACTTTTGTCGAAAATTGACAGCATAGCTGCTGACGGGTCGTCTTTTACGGCTGCTGTATTTGCCAGCGCACCTTCCTTTACAGAATTAATTGTTATCAGACTGCTGTCATACTTAATGGCAAAGTCACAGCACTGAATGCCCGAAGACGGTATGTTGGATAACGATACGTCCACTGAAAAAGTTTCGCCTGCCTTTGCTTCTGCTGATGCAACGGATATCTGCACTGTTTCGCCGGCTGCAAAAACAGGAGCAATTGAGCAAACGGAAAGCGAGAGCATCGCAGCGGATACTGCTCCGATGACTATCTTTTTTGCCTTCATTAATTTTTCCTCCTTCTTTTATTAATGTTATATAACAAAGGAACGACTGCCCCTTTAATTATATCATGCCTTAATCCAAACCCCTCACGGATTTGTTACAGACCGCACCATACTGCCGAACAGAACGGTCTGCTTTCACAAAAAACGTACTCTGTCGGCAGCGGTCATCAATTAAGACAAATCACACTGCCGTGATTTAGATATGAATCCAAACTCACATTTATTCATGATTTCATTATATATCAGGACTAAAAAAAAGTAAATAGGTTTGTATTCATTTTGGTATTTTATCTAAACATCAAAACATTTTTTTGCACGCTTTGCACAATGAATCATACCGTAAAAAAGATATTTCAGAATGATTATTTAATTTTCTGTGAATAAATAAACTTATTTATCCAGTTTTCTGAATTCTTCGGGAATATTGTTCTCAATTATATTGTTGACTATATCCCAGCCAAACTGCGGATAAGTGCCTGCGGGATAAGCATATGGCAGTCCGTGACTTTCTGCGAGTTCGGGAGTATATTTACTGTAGGGATAAACTCTTATATTTGAAAAACTTCCGTCATCATAGTGTATTATTGTTGGAACAGCACCTACATCTTCAAGTCTTGTTTCACCTGTTGCACCGTCCACAACTATATCAAAATCGGGCATTTCCCCGACAAGATTAAAATTATCGGTCTGAGCGCACACAAAATTGCCCATAGAATAATAGACAAACCCTCTTGTGCCGTCATCTCTCGGAATCCACTCCATAGTTTCGGCGGTATGAGTATGACAGCCCAGAATAACGTCCGCACCCCAGTTTACCATTTTATTGGCGAGTTCAATTCTGTCTTCGGAAACTTCATGTGTATCTTCAACACCCCAGTGAGCCGAAACAATTACGGCATCTGCCATTTCGTCCGCCTTTTTTATCTGACGCTCGATAACGTCTTCTTCATAGTTCATGATAACACGCAGCGGTGAATCAGCAGGTATTGAAAAACCGTTGATATGTTCCGCATAGGCAAGAAATGCGATTTTAACGCCGTTAACCTCACGTATACGTATATTTTCGGAATCTTCCTCACTAAGATATGCACCAAGAATTGTAAGATTATTTTCATCTGCCTTTTTATACCAGAAGTTTATAGACTCCTCAAGACCAGAAGCACCCATATCAAGCAGATGATTGTTTGCCATAGTGAAGACATCGAATCCGAGGTCAATAACAGCGTCGGCAACTTCGGGGGGAGAATTGAATATAAGCTGTCCGCCGTCTGCGCCACGCACTGGATTACTTTCAGAAATAATTGTTTCCTGATTAAGAACAGCAACGTCCGCACCTTCAACAAGATACTTTACATTTTCATAAATCGGCTTGAAATCATAATTTACACCGTCCTGCCCGTAAGCGTTAGCTTCGGCATTCTTATAGACCGAATAATGAATAAGATTATCTCCTGCCGCAACGACGTGTACCCTTTTATCTTCGGGAACGGGTTCTGTTGTCGGTTCTTCGGTTGTGGTCTCGACTGTTGTTTCCTGCACGGGAATTTCGTCGCCAGCCTGACCGACCGTCTGACTTTCTCCGCAACCCGTGAAAAGTGCTGAAAGCAAAGCACCAACAGCAGCAAATGAATACATCTTTTTTAAATTCATTGACATTATCTCCTTACAGAAAGCTATAATAAACCCTCTGTTCCTTTCCATTATATCACATAATTTCACTTTTTGCAATTACAATTTTTTCGGAATTTTGAATTATTTACAGAAAATACCATATTTTTTTTAATGACAAATTCCGAAAACAACGTATTTACGGCAAAAATCATGTGACTATAAATTATTATTGCTCGTTTTTGGTCATTCATACAAAGTTTTATACCAAAAATTGTGCATTTTCACTTAAAGAATAAATTAACGTTCCCTTGACCGCTGAAGTGCAATAAATTCTTCGGCGAGTTCCTTGGCTTCCGCATAAGACGAAAGCTGATAACAGCGTCCACGGAACTTTGCAGAGCCGTAATAACCGTTCATATACCATGCGGCGTGCTTGCGTGCCTCATGCATGGCAAGCTCTTCTGTTTTTTCACTCATACTTATTATAAGCCTTATGTGTTCAAGCATAACACTCATTTTTTCCGAAACTGTCGGCGGAGTGTAGTTTTCACCGCTGAAATATGAGTCGATTTCACGGAAAATAAACGGGTTTCCGTAACTTCCCCTGCCAATCATAACAAGGTCACAGCCTGTTTTTTCATACATATCAATACATGATTCAAGGTCTGTAACATCACCGTTGCCTATCACGGGAATTTTTACGGCGTTTTTTACTTCACGGATAATATTCCAGTCGGCTTTACCGCTGTACATTTGATTACGTGTACGTCCGTGAACCGCAACAGCAGACGCTCCCGAACTTTCAAGAGCCTTTGCCATTTCAATGGCGTTTATGTGTTCCGAATCCCAGCCTGCACGGACTTTAACGGTTACGGGAACGTTTTCGGCGGATTTTACTGCCGATTCCGTGATTGCAGAAGCAAGTTTTATATTTTTCATAAGTGCCGAACCTGCTCCGGTGTTCACCACTTTCGGAACGGGACAGCCCATATTTATATCAATAATATCGGGGTTGTATTGCAGTACAATTTTAACAGCTTCCGCCATGAAATCGGGTTCACTTCCGAAAAGCTGTACAGCCATAGGACGCTCGCCGTCGGTTATGGTACATAATTCGTCGGTTTTTCTGTCGCTGTAGCATATTCCCTTAGCCGAAACCATTTCACTGACAAGATAAGATGCACCATATTTTTTGCACATAAGTCTGTATGCACGGTCTGCCACACTCGCCATAGGTGCAAGAACAGCCGTTTTTTTTATAGACACGTTTCCTATATTTACATTCATTCTGTCTGCTCATCTTTCTTTCTGAATACAAATAGTTTGCTTATTACATAGTTTGCCACAAAAATAAGTACCTGACTTAAAAGCGTGATTAATTTCTGATTCAGATGTAACCAGTCACAGAACACCGCAAATATAGCCCATTCCATAATAAGCGTTGAAACTCTTCCGCCGTAGAATGAAAAAAAAGTCTTCCAGAATTCTTCTTTTGTTTTTGTCTCACTCTTGAAAACATACTTTTTATTTGTGAAAAAAGCAAACGTTACCGCCAGTATCCACGATATTACAACACCTGTTGTATTTTCCCATTTCGGATTATCGGGAATAACCGCAAATATTATAAACTTTGATACAATCGAAATAACGGTTGTCAGTCCGCCGAAAAGCAGGTACATCCATTTTTCTTCATATTTATAATATATATCCTGCAAAGGTTTAGGCAGAACCGAAACAACAGCATTTATTAATTTTTCCATTTTCAAACCCTTTCTTTTTGATACCTATATTATAATAACAG
>CAMWVV010000138.1 GCA_947177755.1 uncultured Ruminococcus sp.
GTATTATAATAGTGTTCTTAAAATCGACTGTTCTTCCCTGTGAGTCCGTAATGCGACCGTCGTCGAGAACCTGCAACAATATATTGAATACATCAGGGTGAGCCTTTTCGATTTCGTCAAAAAGTACGACTGAATAGGGTTTCCGTCTTACTGCTTCGGTAAGCTGTCCGCCCTCATCATATCCGACATATCCGGGAGGCGCTCCAATCAAACGGCTTACACTGAATTTTTCCATATATTCACTCATGTCTATACGGATAATATTCTTTTCGTCATCAAAGAGAATTTCGGAAAGAGCCTTTGCAAGTTCTGTTTTTCCTACACCCGTAGGTCCTAAGAACAGGAACGAGCCTATAGGACGGTCGGGGGCTTGTATTCCCGCACGTGAACGGAGTATAGCCTCACTTACTTTTGTAACTGCCTCGTCCTGTCCTATAACACGCTGGTGCAGAAGTTTTTCAAGACCTAAAATCTTCTCCTTTTCACCCTCCATAAGCTTTGAAACAGGAATACCTGTCCATCGGCATACAATCTTTGCTATTTCGTCGTCGGTGACTTTATCACGGAGCAGACGACCGTTTTCCATATCATGCTCTGCCTGCTGTTCAAGTGCGGAAAGTTCTTTCTGCAACTGCGGAAGTCTGCCGTATTTGAGTTCAGCGGCTTTGTTCAGGTCGTACTCACGTTCAGCCTTGTCTATTTCACCGTTGACCTGTTCAATCTCCTCACGGAGTTTCTGTACTGCTGAAATGTCATTCTTCTCATTGTCCCACTTTGCTTTCATTTCACCGAAACTGTCACGGAGTTCAGAAAGTTCATGCTGAATTTCTTCAAGATGTTCCTGTGAGATATTGTCACTTTCTTTTTTCAGTGCGGCTTCTTCAATTTCAAGCTGTACTATTTTACGTGAAATAACATCAAGTTCAGTGGGCATTGAATCCATTTCCGTACGTATTGTGGCACACGCCTCATCAATAAGGTCAATAGCCTTGTCGGGAAGAAAACGGTCTGTAATATATCTGTTGGAAAGAACAGCAGCGGAAATAAGTGCGTTGTCGTGAATTTTCACACCGTGGAAAACTTCATAACGTTCTTTAAGTCCACGCAGAATTGAAATAGTATCTTCCACTGTCGGCTCGTCAACCATAACTGGCTGGAAACGTCTTTCAAGAGCAGGGTCTTTCTCGATATACTGACGATATTCATTAAGAGTGGTTGCACCTATACAATGGAGTTCACCCCTCGCAAGCATGGGTTTAAGAAGATTTCCTGCGTCCATTGCACCGTCTGATTTTCCTGCCCCTACTATTGTGTGAAGTTCGTCGATAAACAGAAGAATATTACCGTTGCTGTTTTTGATTTCATTCAGAACCGCTTTCAGACGTTCTTCAAATTCACCTCTGTACTTCGCTCCTGCAACCAATGCACCCATATCAAGTGAGAAAACTTTTCTGTCCTTAAGGCTGTCGGGAACGTCACCTGCAACGATACGCAAGGCAAGTCCCTCCGCAATAGCAGTCTTACCCACACCTGGCTCACCTATAAGTACAGGATTATTTTTTGTCTTTCTTGAAAGTATACGGATAACATTTCTTATTTCGCTGTCACGACCTATAACGGGGTCAAGCTTGTTCTGCCGTGCAAGTCCGACAAGCTCCTGACCGTATTTTGTGAGAACATCATAAGTTTCTTCGGGATTTTCACTTGTAACACGGGTATTTCCTCTTACGGTCATAAGTGCATTGAGAAACGCATCACGTGTTATATTGAAAGTTCTGAAAAGCTGTGATACTTCATTATTCTTGCACTCAATAAGCGAAAGCATGAGGTGTTCAACCGAAACAAATTCGTCTTTCATATTTGAAGCAATGTTTTCAGCGGAAGTTATCACTCTGTCACATTCTGCTGACAACCCTATATTACCGCTCCGTCCACTGCCTGTAACTTTTGAAAGTCCGCTGATTTTTTTGTCAGTTTCCTTTTCAAAAATATCGGGGTCGGTGTTCATTTTTCTGAGAAGCTGTGGAATAAGACCGTTTTCCTGCTTTAAAAGACCTGCAAGAAGATGCACGGGCTCAATCATGGAATTGGACTGCATAACCGCTGTACTCTGTGCTTTTCTCACTGCCTCCATCGATTTCTGAGTTAATTTTTCTGCATTCATAATATTATCCTCCTGTTGTTCTAAATTACAAACTTTTCAAGAAGTCCCATGTACTCATCTTCCATAAAATCAGATTGGAAAATCACAGGCGAAGACAAATAAAACTGTAATGAATTATTAAGCTGTTTAATATACTCACTTATTGCCATACCTGTTTTTTCACTGTTCATTTTGCTGTTAATAAGCTTTCTGCTAAAATTTCCCGACGAAATTTCACATTCATAATTATCATAACCAATATCAGAAAGACATTTTTTTTCTTTTATAATCCGTGAAATAAAAAAATTATTGAATAAAGCAATAAGCTTTTGATTCTGAGTGCGTATCTGAACCCGCAGATTACCTATAAATTCGTCGGGTTCACGTTTTATTTCGATTTTATAGCTGATAGTTGGTCTGTATCTGTATTCAAGTGCGGTTCTCAGCGTCAGAAGCGAGGCTGAACGCTGCTGCTGAATCTGAAAATTACTGCTTATCAGTTCGGAAACGGAATCAAAAATTTCACGCATACGCATTTCGGGAGTTACACAGCAAAGCTGTTCCGCAAGAATCTGATTTATGAGATTTGAACGGCTTGTCCCGAGCCTGTAAGCCTGTTCGTCAACAGCTCTTATAACGTCGTCCATAAGAACAAGGCTGTAAACGCTCTTTTTCATAATCTCTCTCCTTTCGTCAATAATATAATACCACGCATTATAGAATTTGTCAAGCGGATTATATAATATTTCACGCAAATTTCACAATGTAAAAAAATGCTTCCTTAACGGAAGGAAGCAGAAATCAAATCAGACGGTTCAAACGGTTTAACCGTTTAGCACTGTGAACCGTGCCATAGAAAATTGTTAAAAAAATCATTAAAAAGAGTAAACATGAAAAAATTACAAATGAAAGGGGGTTAGTTATAGGTGTTAACAAATTAATTCTATGGCAAGCAACTGAATTAATATTCAGTATCAAGCACATGAGAGGGAATGATACTTGATACTGAATACCAATATTTTCATTTGCTGTATGTATTATATCGCAAAAACGACAAGTTGTAAATATATATTTGTATACAAAACTGTAAAATAGTGTACTTTTTTCACATTTTCAGAAATATTTTTTGTTAATTTACAGTAAATAAGATATTAGTTAATATTTATTTACAGTTTATAAATAAAAAATATCAGACCATAATCGGTCTGATATCTGAGAGGGGGAAATGGATTTAATCAGTTTTCATAAATTTTGTCGTCATATTTAAAAAATACAAGGTTGATTGTCATATTTCCGTTAAGCGTGCGTAGTTCGTCGATAAATTTTTTCTGGTCAATGCTGTCGGGGACATCAACGCTGTATATGAGTTCAAAAAGAGTACCGAAATTTGTTGTTTTAACTCTTCTGAGTTTGTGGTAGTTGGTATACTTGTTAAGGACAACCTCAAAAACGCCCTGATAGTCAAGATTTTCGGGAATAGCGATTTTAAGTGTCATATGACTGCTTTTGCTTCCGCCGAAATTCTTTTCACTGAGAACATAAAGAATGATTCCGAGTATAATGAAAAATATAATTGCAAAACCTACATATCCTATACCGCACGCCGTACCTGCTGCCATTGCAAAGAAAATATATGCTATATCTTTTGGGTCACCTGCAACACTTCTGAAACGTACCAGTGTGAAAGCTCCTGCAAGGCTTAACGCCCCTTCCGTTGTATTTATAAGAAGAAGAATGATAGAAACGATAGTAGGAAGCATTATCATGGTGAAAACGTAGCTTTGCGAATAGCCTTCTTTGCGGTGGGTTTTCATGTATATCAGGCTTATCAGAAAGCCCAGCAGAACAGCCACGCCTACACAAAGAAAAAATTCACCTGCCTTGATTTCCGATATCAAACCGGAATTTGAGTTCGTTTCATAGTATTTTGAAAGTACATTGCCGAAAAATCCGTGTTTAAACATAATTATATATACTCCTGTTCATTAAATATTTTTTACGCAAATATTACAGACGGAAATCTTTTTTTCATTTCAATCTGTTCCCTGACAAAATTTTCATAAGCCTTGCCGTACTTTGAAAAACTTGTCTTGTAAATCTGAAGTTCGGAAAGTTTTTCAATAAGCCATTCGGGAACTGCGTTTCCTACTTTTACTTCCATAAGTCGCTGGTCTGCACCTATAATATAGTTGCCGTAACTTTCGTAATCAAGACCGAGGTCGTAACGGCGTTCAGTGATTTTCCTGTCAAAAGTAAGCCTGAAATCATTGTCGTCCTTACCGAAAAAAGCCTCACGCTGATAACTTATGTACTGCTTGGGTGAAATCGGGTAATTGTCAAGAAAAACATCAAGTTCACTGAAAACCTGACCTGTAATATATTTTTTTATATTCGGCTTTTTCCGTGAAATAAAATATTCGTCCGATTCGGCAAGTGTCATTGAAACACGCCTTTTTGTTACAATACCACCGATTTTCTTTTTTATTTCAAGAAAAACAAGGTCATTCGGAGAGGCAGGCGAATAATAACTGCGGAGTCTTATTTTTTCCTTGTAATACGGCTTTGCGAGAGATTCACGTATAAGATAATCGTCTGGAGTATCGTAATATATATTATATATTCCGTACTCATTACCGCCTACGCAATATTTATCAGGATTCATATAAAGCGGAATTGTTTCCATAAGGCTATTGTACTGGTTCATATCAAGAAGGAATTTTATTTCTTTTCTTGCAAACGTATTTATTGCCATATAATCTGTTACTCCTTTCGTATTTCTGATTTGTCTGTATTATACATTTTCAATCTTAAAATAGTCTTAATTATTTCAGTAATAACAAAAAAATTTCATACACTGCTTTTTACTTTACATATTTTATGAAGTATGTTATAATTAAACAGTTCGTAATTATAAAACGGAGGTATGGAAAATTGATTACAGTAAATGATGTAAGTGTACAGTTCGGAGGTTCATTTCTTTTCAAGAATGTAAACCTTAAATTCACAAACGGCAACTGTTATGGTGTTATAGGTGCAAACGGTGCAGGAAAGTCAACATTTCTGCGTGTTCTCTGCGGTGAACTTGAGGCATCTTCGGGTGAAGTCGTTATACCGAAAGAAGAACGTCTGAGCGTTCTTAAACAGGACCACTTCGCCTATGATGAATATACAGTGCTTGATACCGTTATAATGGGAAATGCACGGCTTTATGAAATCATGCAGGAAAAAGACGCTCTATATGCAAAAGAGGATTTCACAGACGAAGACGGTGAAAAAGCTGCCGAACTTGAAGGAGAGTTTGCAGAACTCAACGGCTGGGAAGCCGAGTCCGATGCTTCAAAACTCATTCAGGGTCTCGGTCTGCCTGAAGATATTATGTATTCACAGATGTCGTCGCTTTCAGGTAATGAAAAGGTTAAAATCCTGCTTGCTCAGGCTCTTTTCGGAAATCCTGACATTATTCTTCTCGACGAGCCGACAAACCATCTTGACATTGATGCTGTAAAGTGGCTTGAAAATTTCCTTGCCGAATATTTCGGTACTGTAATTGTAGTATCGCACGACCGTCATTTCCTCAATAATGTATGTACACATATTGTTGACATAGATTACAATAAAATCAAAATGTATGTCGGAAACTATGAATTCTGGTATGAATCAAGTCAGATGATTCAGCGCATGATTAAACAGCAGAACAAGAAGAATGAAGAAAAAATCAAGGAACTTAAAGACTTCATCGCAAGATTCTCCGCCAACAAGTCAAAATCAAATCAGGCAACTTCACGCCGTAAGCTTATCGAAAAACTTACCGTTGAGGAACTCCCTGCCTCAAGCCGTCGCTATCCATTTATCGGATTTGAAATGGACAGGGAACTTGGAAAGGATATTTTACAGGTTGACGGACTTTCCAAAACCGTTGACGGCGTAAAGCTTCTTAATAATGTCAGCTTCACTCTCGGACGAAACGACAAAGTAGCTTTTATCGGCGAAAGTGAGCAGGCTATAACAATGCTTTTCAAAATTCTCATGGAAGAAGAAAAGGCTGATTCAGGCTCATTCAAATGGGGCGTTTCCGTAACTACCTCATATATGCCTGTTGACAACTCGGAATACTTCAACGACTGTCAGTTATCAATTTTAGAATGGATAAGACAGTATTCCGTAAAGGACGAAACAGAAACGTATCTGAGAGGTTTTCTCGGAAGAATGTTATTCTCGGGCGACGACGTATACAAACCCGTAAACGTTCTTTCGGGCGGTGAAAAAGTACGCTGTATGTTTTCAAGAATGATGATTTTCGGTTCAAATGCTCTCATTCTTGACCGTCCGACAAACCACCTTGACCTTGAAAGTATTACAGCAGTAAACAACAGTCTTATCAATTTCAAGGGCGTTGTACTC
>CAMWVV010000139.1 GCA_947177755.1 uncultured Ruminococcus sp.
TATTTATTGTGCATTATTTTTTTGAAAAAAGTACTTTTATCTTTACGGAAGATGTGTTATAATAAGTTTGTTATATTTTCCAGTATCGGAGGCAGTAAAAAAATGTCAGGAAAAGAGAACATATTTTCTCATCACACAAAAGAAAAATACTTAACAGCGTTTCTTATGGGATTCTTCTGTCTGCTGATTTCAGTTATTCCAATAATGATTGCCGACGGCGGATATTTCATATATTACGGCGATTTCAACGCCCAGCAGATTCCGTTTTACAACCTCGCAAACGATGCTGTAAGAAACGGTCAGTTTGGCTGGAACTGGTTTACCGACCTTGGCTCTGACCTTATGAACTCATATTCTTTCTATCTTATAGGAAGTCCGTTTTTCTGGCTGTCCACGATTATTCCACGCTCTCTCGTAACGTTTTCCATGCCGTTTCTGCTTGCACTGAAACACGGTGTTGCATCACTGACCGCATATGCATACATACGGCGTTTTGTAAGAAGTAAAAATACATCTCTTGTCGGTGCTTTACTGTATGCATTCTCAGGATTTCAGGTATATAATATCTTCTTCAATCACTTTCAGGACGTAACCGCCTTTTTCCCACTGATGCTGATTGCAATGGAGGAAAACATAAACAATAACCGCAAAGGTGTGTTTGCCTTGTCGGTATCGCTCATGGCTTTCATAAACTACTATTTCTTTACAGGACAAGCCGTATTTCTTGTGATTTACTATTTATTCCGTATGAAATGCCCCGACTTCCGCACATCATGGAAAAAATTCTGGCTGTTACTGCTTGAGGCTGTACTTGGGACTATGATTGCCTGTGTAGTACTTCTGCCGACCGCTGTTTCAATTCTCGGAAACTACCGTGTAAATGAACGTCTTTATGGACAGTCAATAGTCCTTTACAGCGACAAAACACGCATAGCAAGAATTATACAGTCGTTTTTCATGCCCGTTGACGTTCCTGCACGTCCAAACCTTTTCAATTCGGAACATGGAAAATGGTCATCAATCGGCGGATACCTGCCATTGTTTTCAATGGTCGGCGTTATAACATTCATGCGTACGAGAAAAAAACACTGGGCTGTAAAGCTTTCACTTGTGTGTATACTCTGTGCATTTATACCTATATTAAACAGTGCTTTCTATACTTTCAATGCCTCCTACTATGCACGGTGGTACTATATGCCGATTCTTATTTTTGCCATGATGACCGCCCAGACCCTCGACAACGAAAATGCTGACACTTCATATGCCTTTAAAATATGTATCGGTATGCTTGTGGCTTTCGGAATAATTTCATTCCTGCCTGAAAAAAAAGACGATAAAATTGTTTTTGGTACACTTCCGAGAGATATACTATATTTCTGGCTGACTCTTGCCGTTGCCGCTGGTTTTCTAATACTGTCATGGTACATTTTCAACCGTAAAAGAAAAGGTTTGCCGTTCAGAAAAATTTCAGTATGGCTTACTGTGGGAGCGTCTGTAATATGTGTGCTTACGACTATAATATATGGTGCAAATACCCCACATTCTGCCAGAGATTATATAAATTCTGCAATAAAAGGAAAAGAAAGCATATATGAAAGTGTTTCCGAAGATAATTTTTTCAGAGTGGACATTTCGGAAAATTACGACAACTACCCTATGCTGTGGGGTCTTCCGTCCATGAGAGCATTTCAAAGCGTTGTCGAAGGCTCAATAATGAATTTTTACCCGAATGTAGATATAACAAGAGACGTTGCCTCTCGTCCCGACACCACACACTATACTCTCAGAGGACTTTTCTCCGTAAAATACTACTATCAGCGTAAGGACAACAATGACGAAAATAAAATTGATATACCGTCCGAACTTACGGGATTTGAATATGTCGGTGAAAACGAGTATTTCGAGATTTACGAAAACAAGCTTTATATACCTATGGGAATGGCTTTTGATACGTTCATTACCGAAAGTGAACTTGAAAACAAAAGCAAAAATATCTGTGAAAAATCCCTCATTCATTCGCTTGTACTAAGTGACGAACAGGCTGAAAAATATGCTGATATTCTTGAAAAAACCGATATATCCGATATTTCGTCACTCACCAAAAAAAGCTATGAGGAAATATGCAGACAAAGACAACAAAATCCGTCAACTGTTTTCCGTTACGATTCCAAAGGCTTTGACTCCGAAATAACCCTTGAAAAACCCTCACTTGTATTTTACAGCGTTCCATATAGTGATGGCTGGACGGCTGAAGTCAACGGACAACCTGTAGATGTTGAAAAAGTCTCATACGGATTCATGGCTGTAAAGGCTGAGGCAGGTCAGAATATTATAACTTTCCGTTACCGCACGCCTGCCATTACTTCAGGTATGATTATAACATTTTCGGGAATTGCGGGACTTGCCATATATCTTCTTATATGCCATAAAGTCCGCCGTAAGAACGCAAACTATAATATATCGCATTACTATGATTATAAGTCATGTCACAAAATAAACGCACATACACAATATTGTGAAAATCTTATAAGAAAAAAATAAACAGGAGGCATAAATATGCATTTACAGGAAAAAACTATCTCAAGCAGCACTGTATATGAGGGAAAAATATTTACCGTTACCTGCGATACCGCCGAACTTGAAAACGGTCAGACCGCCATAAGAAATGTTATTTTACATTCGGGCGGTGTCTGTGTGATACCAATAACCGAAAACAATGAAATTTTCATGGTGAAACAGTTCAGATATCCGTTTCAGGAAATAACGGCTGAAATTCCGGCAGGAAAACTTGAAAAGGGAGAAAGTCATCATGACTGCGGAAAACGTGAACTTCTCGAAGAAACGGGCTGTACCTGTACCGAATATATTTATCTTGGGGAAATTTATCCCACTCCGGCATATAATACCGAAGTAATCCATGTTTATCTCGCAAAAGGTCTTGCCTATGAGAAACAGTGTCTTGATGCGGACGAATTTCTTGATGTCGAAAAAATTCCGCTTGCCGATGCCGTAAAGCTTGTAATGGACGGCAAAATAAAAGACGGTAAAACACAGATAGCTGTGCTTAAAGCGGCGAGAATCCTCGGAATATAAAAAAACGCCTGCCGTTTATGGCAGGCGGCAGAAATCATTCTGCTTCTGTTTCCGCTTCTTCCGAAACGTCTTCTTTTTCGGCTTCAAGCATTGCAAGCTGTTTTTCGTAAGCTTCAAGAATATTTTCCTCAAAGAGCTTTCTTGCCGACGGAGAAATAGGGTGAACGATGTCACGGAAAATTCCGTTTTCGTCTTTTCTGCTCGGCATAGCGACAAACAAACGCTCATCGCCCTGAACAACCTTTATGTCATGAACTGCAAACATATCGTCAACAGTTATTGACACTACAGCTCTCAGTCTGCCTTCTGACATAATTTTTCTTATTTTTACGTCTGTAATTTCCATTATGGTTAACCTCCTTATGTTATTGGGTTCACATAGAAACAAAGCTGTCAGATATAAAAACAGCAGTTCCTATAAATATTATAACGTATAATCAGTAAAAAATCAAGGGATTTTTAAACTAAAGCAAAAAAATATATGAAAGGTGATAGATTTTGGATATTAATATTTTAAAAGGTAAAAAACACATTCACTTCATAGGTATAGGCGGTTCGGGAATGTATCCGCTTGCACAGATTCTTCATTCTCAGGGTTATTTCCTCACGGGTTCGGACAACAACGAAACAGAAACCCTTGACGCAGTGAGAAAAATGGGCATTGAAGTCTTTATAGGACAAAGTGCCGAAAACATTGACGGTGCTGACCTTATCGTCCACACCGCCGCAATAATGGAGGATAATCCCGAACTCATGGCGGCAAGACAAAGCGGTGTACCTGTTCTTGAAAGAGCTGAACTTCTCGGAATTGTCACAAACTGGTACAGCAATGCCGTATGTGTTTCGGGAACTCACGGCAAGACTACCGCAACTTCCATGATTACTCAGATTCTTTATACAGCAGGTACTGACCTCTCCGCATATATCGGAGGAAAACTTCCGTGTATAAACGGAAGCGGAATCGCAGGAAAAAGTGATATTCTTGTTTGTGAATCATGTGAATTTGAAGACCATTTCCTTAAACTCGCTCCCGATATTTCTGTTATCTTAAATGTAGATGCAGACCATCTTGACTATTTCGGTACTCTTGAAAACGTCATTGCTTCTTTCCGTAAATTTGCGGAAAAAACTTCAAAAGTGCTGATAGTAAACGGTGACGACAAAAACACAATGACTGCCGTTGAAGGACTTGACAAGAAAATTATCACTTTCGGACTTTCAAAAAGCAATGACTGGTATGCCGACAACATCAGGCACATTTCAGGTCTTGAAACACAGTTTGACGCATACCACAACGGAAATTATATAATTACCATAACACTCCATGTTGCAGGAAATCATAATGTTCTCAATGCCCTTGCATCACTGGCTTCCGTGAACAAACTGGGAATATCAATGGAATACTGCCGAAAAGGTCTCGAAGATTTCAGAGGTGCAAAAAGACGTTTTGAAAAACTTGGCTATGAAAAGGGCATAACGGTAGTTGACGACTATGCACACCATCCCGCAGAACTTGAAGCAACCCTTACTGCTGCCATGAATATGGGATTTAAAAATGTATGGGCAGTCTTTCAGCCGTTTACTTTCTCACGTACCAAAATTCTGCTTGACGACTTCGCAAGAGTTCTGCAAATTCCCGACAAAACCGTATTGACGGATATTTTCGGTAGCCGTGAAAAAAATACTTTCGGAATATTCACACGTCATCTTGCTGAAAAGATTCCTGAATGTATATGGTTTCCGCAGGACGAAAATGCCGAATGGACTGACGAAAGAAAATATTTTAATTTCAGACAGATTTGTGATTATGTCTGTGAAAATGCACAGGAGGGTGACCTTGTAATCACTCTCGGCTGTGGTGACGCTTACAAGATTGCTAAAATGATTCTGAAGAAACTTTCAGGAGAGGAGAATTAATATGCCAAAAGGTAAGGAAATAGCTGTTTTCAACTACATCAAAAGCCGTTTAAGCGACGGAATATCACCGTCTGTAAGAGAGATTATGGACGCTATGGGTTTCCGCTCAACTTCAACCGCTCACCGCTATATCAATGCTCTTGTTAATGAGGGGCTTATTGAGAAAACGGGAAGTATGAACCGTTCACTTAAACTTCCGAACAGCCCGATAACTTCAGTTCCCGTTATCGGAACTGTCACGGCAGGTCAGCCCATAACCGCAATTGAGGACATTACGGGATATGTCGGATTTGAAGCTCCGCAAATCAGCCCTGACGAACTTTTTGCACTGAAAATCAAAGGCGAAAGCATGGTAAATGCAGGAATATTCGACGGTGATATAGTAATTGTCCAGAAAGCAAACTATGCCGAAAACGGAGACATAGTTGTTGCTCTTATAGGTCACGAAGACGCAACCGTAAAGCGTTTTTTCAAGGAAAACGGTCATTTCAGACTACAGCCCGAAAACGACTCAATGCAGCCTATCATACTTGATGATGTGGAAATTCTCGGACGTGTAATAGGTCTGAAACGTTATTATTAAACCGTTAAACTATATTTCAAGGAAAGGAAAATCTCAAAATGCTTAATGACGTAAAAGTAATTATATGCGGAAAGGAGTATAAACTTAAAACCTCCGAATCTCCCAACTATGTCTTTGCACTTGCAAGGGCTCTGGAAGCAAAAATCAATGAAAATATGAACTCCGGAAGCGGTTCTTCACCATACAGTGCTTCAATTATGGTGGCACTTAGTACGCTTGACGACCTCAACAAAGCCAATCAGCACCTTGACAATATCCGCAATCAGACAAAGGAATATGTTGACGAAGCAGGAAAAGCACGCATTGAACGTGATGCGGCACTGAAAGAAATTGAAGTCCTCAAGTCAAAAATCGTACAGCTTGAAAACATGATAAAGCTCAAACAACTTAAGGACAGTATCTGATGAAAAAAATGGAAATCCTTGCCCCTGTAGGCAGTATGGAAACACTCTGTGCTGCCCTGCGTTCAGGTGCAGATGCCGTATATGCAGGCGGAAAACGTTTCTCCGCAAGAAGCAGTGCGACAAATTTTGATAACGACGAACTTGTGTCAGCTGTCAGACTTTGCCATAAATACGGAGCAAAATTTTATCTTGCCGTTAATACGATAATTTCCGACGACGAAGTATCTGATTTCTGCAAGTACATAAAATTCACCGCTTCTGTCGGAACAGACGCTTATATAGTTCAGGACTGGGGCTGTGCGGAACTTATCAGAAGATGTGTTCCCGATGCGGTTCTTCATGCTTCAACACAAATGTCCGTACACACGGCAACGGGTGCTGAATTTCTGAAAGAAAACGGCTGGAAAAGAGTTGTCCCCGCCCGTGAACTTGACAGAACGATTCTGAAAAAAATAAGCGATACAGGCATTGAAACAGAGGTTTTTGTACACGGTGCATTGTGTATGTCGGTATCGGGACAATGCTATATGTCGG
>CAMWVV010000140.1 GCA_947177755.1 uncultured Ruminococcus sp.
TGAAATATGTATCAACAAGAAATTCATAGACTTCCCATGCCTTATCAGTATTAAGACTTTTGGCATGGAGTAATGCTCCTTTTTCTGTCCAAAGATAAAAATCAGTTGCTTTTAAACCGTCCTCAATTTGATGACGGTTACAAAATTCACGTTTTTCTTCACCTGTAAGGCGATAGAAATGTACACTCTCTATATAGCGGTCTATGTTGCGATTGAAGTTATTTGATATAACTTTGCTTGTTGTTCCATAAGCTTCTGCAAGCTGTGCGGTAGTAAGTACACGCTGTCCGTCCTGTTCAATAGGGGTAATTTTGAAATCATTCATTTAGTTTCAATTCCTTTAATTAAATGATAATAATTTGTGGTTTTTTATTTTTTTAATCCTCCTTTTTCTGTCCAAAGATAAAGTACATTGATTCGTCTTAAACTCTCTAAGTTCATCACCTGTAAGGCGATAGAAATGTACACCCTCTATATAGCGGTCTTTGTTGCGGTTGAAATTGTTTGATATAATTTTGTTGTCTGTTCCGTAAGCTTCAGCAAGCTGTGCGGCTGTGAGAACTCTTTTGCCCTTGTTCTCAATCGGGGTCAGTTTTAATTCAGTCATTTTAAATCATTCCTTTCAGTTAAAATAAAAAATCTGCTGACAACAAAAGTTACCAACAGTGAAAAAAACTTGACAAACTGCACCCTATATGATATAATGATACAGTCATAGGGCGTATTGCTCGCAGGCTATTACAAAGTTATTCCAGTAACTTCTGTTTTAGTGTCTGATTCAGGTTGGCAGACCTTTTTCAGACGGCGGACAATATGTCCTGTACTTATAATATCACACATATATAATGTTGTCAACAAAAACCAAAATCTATAATAAAAAAGACGGAGTTTTTCTCCGTCTTTAATCTTTTTATTGACTATAAATTATACAGCTTCCGCATCATCTGCACTGTCGTTTCTGCTGACAGCCTTTGTATCAGGTTCATTTTCGGAAATTTTATCGGGAACGGACACTTTTTTAATATCTGCACCGATTTCACGGAGCTTTATTTCCATACCGTCGTAACCTCTTTCAATATGGAATATATCTTCAATTTCGGTAATACCACTTGCGGCGAGTCCGGCAATAATAAGTGCCGCACCTGCTCTGAGGTCGCAGGCTTTCACGGGAGCGCCCATCAGTCTGCCCGTACCCTCAATAAGAGCAACAGTACCGTTTACTGTAATATCAGCTCCCATGCGTCTGAGTTCGTCAACATAACGGAAACGCTGATCCCATATTCCCTCGGTTATAATGCTTGTACCTTCCGCAAGAGTAAGAAGAGTAGCAATCTGCGGCTGCATATCAGTGGGAAATCCGGGGTGCGGGGAAGTCTTTACATTGGCTTTAACAAGAGGACCGTCCACCCATACTCTTATGCTGTCATCATAAGATTCGATATTCACACCGATTTTCTCAAGTTTTTTTGTAATAGACTCAAGATGTTTAGGAATAACATTCTTTATAACAACGTCGCCTTCAGTAGCGGCAGCAGCAATCATAAACGTTCCTGCTTCAATCTGGTCGGGAATAACGGAATAATTAGTACCGTGAAGACTTTTAACGCCTCTTATCTTGATAACGTCCGTACCTGCACCCATGATATTTGCACCCATAGAGTTGAGGAAATTTGCCAAATCAACTATATGCGGTTCTTTGGCTGCATTCTCAATGACTGTAAGACCCTCTGCCTTTACAGCCGCAAGCATTGCATTCATAGTCGCACCGACAGTCACAACATCAAAGAAAATCTGATTTCCCGTAAGTTTATCAGCCCTGAGGTCAATCATTCCCTGACTGAGCGTATAGTCTGCACCGAGAGCAGAAAATGCCTTTAAGTGCTGGTCAATGGGACGGTCGCCGAGAGGGCAGCCGCCAGGCATTGAAACTCTTGCCTTGTTGAACTTTCCAAGCAAAGCACCAAGAAAATAATATGATGCACGCATTTTTCTTGCTGTTTCATACGGAACACAGCATCTGTCAATTTTAGTGGGGTCGATTCTGTAAGCATCTTTTCCTGTTCTTGTAACTTCCGCACCCATTTCCTTAAGGATAATAAGACTTATTTTTACATCGCTTATTGACGGAACATTTTCAATATAACACGGTTCGTCCGAAAGAATAACCGCAGGCAGAATAGCTACAGCAGCGTTTTTAGCACCGCTTATCGTTACTTCACCGGCAAGACGACGACCACCCCTGATAACAAATTTATCCAAATATACTCTCTCCTTATTTCTCAGGAAATTTTTTCTCTGCTCCTGAATGTCTTTTATACAGAAACAAGCGTTTCTGCTGTAAGCCTACACAGGCAGTATATATAAATTAAAATAATATAACTGTTGTTTATACAGGTGATTCTTCAAAATAAGCTTCAGAAGTATCATCTGCGGTTGTCTCCGCTTCTTCCTCAGTTACCGGAGTTTGAGGTGAAGAACCGTTGTAATCGGAGATATACCAGCGGACTGCACTGCCGTCATATTCACCGACCTTGACAGACTCAATTATAACATCTTCAACAGGCTTGTCGTTTGAATCTGTTTCTGTTTTTTGAATTTCAAAAATAATGTCAAGACCGTCATAGACCTGTCCGAAAATCGTGTAAGCTCCGTCAAGCCACGGAGTACCGCCTGCTGTCGAATATATTTCCATTGCCTCGTCTGAAAAGCTGTAGCCGTAGTTTTTGTAGTTTTCCAAATCTTCCGCTGAATACACTTCTCCTGTGACAATATAGAACTGACTTCCGTCTGTTGCGGTTGAACCGCTGTTCGCATATGCAACAGCACCTGCCGCATGGATAAGATGGGGGTCTGTTCCGCCGTCAAAGCTTCCGCCCCACATTGATTCACCGCCCATGCCTGTGCCTTCGGGGTCACCGCCCTGAATCATGAAATCATTGATTACTCTGTGGAAAGTAAGACCGTCATAATAACCATTTTCCGCAAGACCTATGAAATTTTCAACGCCCTTGTCGGCATATTCGGGGAAAAGTCTGAATTTTACTTCACCATAATCCTTGATGTTCATGCTTATGACCTTATCGCCCTTTTTGATGTCTGAAAAATTCTTGACAGCGACTTCTTCGGGAGGAAGAGTATTCTCTTCAGGTTCTGCATCTGCGTCATAATCCTCATAGTCACTTATATACCACTTGAGTTCCTCACCGTCATACTTGTCAATCGTAACCGATTCAATTATAACGTCCTGCATGGGCTTGTCGTTGCCTGTATCTGTGGAAACTTTCTGTATCTGGAATATTATGTCAAGTCCCTCGAAAACCTGTCCGAAAACGGTATAATTCCCGTCAAGATACGGGACACCGCCTGCCGTTGTATAGATTTTCTTTGCTTCGTCGGATATATCGTATCCGTATGACCTGTACTGCTCAATTTCATCTTCTGTACAGACCGTACCCGTAACTATATAGAACTGACTGCCGTTAGTTGAAGTACCCTGACTGTTTGCATATGCCAAAGCACCTGCCGCATGAATAAGATGCGGGTCTGTACCGCCTTCAAACTTTCCGCCCCATAATGATTCACCGCCACGTCCCGTGCCTTCTGGGTCACCGCCCTGAATCATGAAATCATTGATTACCCTGTGGAAAGTAAGACCGTCATAATAACCCTTTTCTGCAAGACCTACGAAATTTTCAACGCCCTTGTCGGCATATTCGGGAAAAAGTCTTATTTTAACCGTTCCGTAGTCTTTTATTTTCATAGTAATAATTGTATCGTCTTTCTGCGGAGCTGTAAAATTAGCTATCTGAACGCTTGCCTTTGAAGAATCGTCAGCAGTTCCGCTGTCGGAATTTTCAACTATTTCGGGTTTTTTACCGCACGACGAAAAAACCGTCGTCAATGTAAATGTACAGATAAGAACAGCCAGTACTCTTTTTAACATACATTGCACTCCTTAAAAACAAAATTAATGTATACAAAAATACAGTTTTGAATAACCAGTATAATTCAACCTAACTATTATACAACATAATTCCCGATTTGTAAATAGTTTCCGTTCAAATTTGTGACAAACGGGAAAAGCAGTGCCATAAACGAATAATATTTACTCTAAAATGCCGTAAATTTTATTGGTAAAAAATTAAGAACGGTTTTAATTATCCTGTTTTTCTTTCGGGGAATACGTTCCGATTTTCACGGAAATAATCATTATATCATCATCGGGAATCTTATAGTTTCCGTTGTCAGTAGATTCAAGCGAAGCGAGTTTCTCAACCACATCAAGTCCCTCATAAACCTGTCCTATTACTGTCATCTGCTGTGAGAAATTAGGCACACCGCCCTTTTCAATAAAAGCCTCGACAAGTTTTTCACTTGTATCGGAAGCACGTAATTCTTCCTTAAGTTCGTCCGTAAATTCTATGGTATTCAGAAAATTAAGACGACTGCCACAGTAATAAGTACCTCCGCCTAAAAATTTTTCCGTGAAAGTCCTGTCATAATCAGTTGTGGCACAGCATACAGCACCTTTAAAAGTCCATAAGTCCTGATTCAGTTCACGCTCTATTCTTTCACAGGCATTGCCACGCTGAAAACTCCCGTCCTTTTCCTTTGAACCTGCCGACGAATAAACCCCGCTTTCCGAATTGTAGAAATATGTGTTGTCATAATATCCGCTTTCGGCGAGTTCGGTGAAATTCCTGACGGCATTCGGGGAATAATCGGGATAAAGCACAAAACGGATTTCACCCAGAGTCGTCTCGACTATTGCTATCGGGTCGTTTTCCTTTGGTTCTTCAAGCTGAACAAGGTCAAGGCTGTCAACGTCAATAGCAACATAAGTATTATTGTTATCTCTCACATTTTCCATGAGCATAAGTCCAAGAGTAAGAAGTGCCATTCCAATCATCAGTATTATCAATGTTTTCATGAAACTTCTGTTTCCGGTGTTTTTCATTTATTCACGTCTTTCATAAGTTTATTATAATTATTGATTTTCGTCGGGGATTGCAAAATACCATTCTGATAATAATTTTATTATACATAATCAGGTATAATTTGTCAAGTATTTAACAGGAGTGAATTTATAAAATTAATGTGATATAATAATTATCTGCCGTTTCATGTCTTATTATTCATACAAAAAAGGACTGCCGAAACAGTCCTTTTATAATCAAAGCTTTTTCTTTTCTTCTTCAATGATTTTCAGCAAATCGTCAACAGACATATTTGAAGCATTTCTTTTGCGTCTGCTTGTTTCCGACTTGGTGAGTATATCAGAAATATCAGGGGAACTGCTCTTTTTAGGTTCGGCAGGCTTCGGAGCAGCTGCCTTTACTTCTGATACCGTACTTCTTGACATTTCTGCATTTTTTGACATCTCCGCAATCTGAGAAGTGGGAATAACTCCTGTATTGTCAATTATAGTTTCATTTTTTACGGGCTGGGTTTCGGTTCTTTCAATTTTTCCGAGTTTTCTTACATGAGAGCCTTCATATTCGTTCTTTCTGCGGATATCCTCTCTTATAGTATCAGCTGACGGAGCGGCGGAAACACGTCCTGCCGTTCTTGCGGATTCGGGACGGTTTGCCGCTTTGAACTGCATTGTACGCTCTTTTTCTTTCTGATATGGAGAATTGGGATTGACTTTTTTCTGACTGAAATTTTCTGCAATTGACATTTTTTTACGTTCAAGTTCGTCGCTTGCCTGAACTTCCTGCGACGGTTCAAAAAGAGGTGCGGGCTTTGAACTGTTTTTTTTCTGTTCAGGCTTTTTATTTCCCGACTTGTCACCTGAAAAATCAAAACCTTCTTCTTCTTCCTCCGCCTCTTCTTCCTTTGCGGAAATTCTTGAAATGAAGAAAACAAGAAGAATTATGCACGGAATTATAAGCTCTGCAACTATTCCCGGTATACTTCTTGTGAATATAATAAAGCTTCCGAGTTCTGCACTTTCGGGATAGCCTGTGCAGACTGCTGCAATTTTTTCTTTTGTTATAAGTTCCGTATTGTCTTCATGACCGTCATAATAAAGCTGGTATTTTTCCGTACCGTCCTCATTCTGAACTATGTTATATATTCCGCAGAGACGGAGATTATCTGGGTCACCAGCAGGATAACAAAGAACAAGGTCTTTTTGTGCTACACTTATGCCGTTTGCGTCCTTTGCAATAATTGCCGCTCCCACAGTCACATCGCTTATGCCGTTGGTATCGTTTTCGGTAACGATATAAAAATATCTTCCGAGAAGATTGGGAGTTTTATTCTGTGAATAGATTATATTGACTGCAACCGCTGCCGCAATAAAAATCACACATATAATTGATATGAAGCACTTCAGTATGGAAAATCTTTTTTTCTTTTTCATAAGTAAAACCCGTCCTTTTCATTTTTTAAGCCGATTTATCCGTATCAGAATCGATATATTTTTATTATACCACATATTTACAAAGATTTCAAATATTTCTGATATTTTTTAATATTTTATTTTATTGTTGTATCTGTATAC
>CAMWVV010000141.1 GCA_947177755.1 uncultured Ruminococcus sp.
CGAGAATAGGGAAAAGCTTGCATATATCGTCACGCTGGATTTCGGTGTTTCTGTAGATTTTACGCTGCTTTGTACGGTTTGCAATCTGTGCGAACTCAGCTTTTTTACCGCCCATTCTCGTAATCGTTTCAACGTTTCCGATGAAGCAGATGCCGAGCGTCTGACCCTTGTCGTTGAAGTAGTCCGAGAAGCTTCTGAGTACTTCGATTGTTTTGACCGTCAGGTGCTGTGCCTCGTCGAATATCAGAATCGCTCCGTCCGAGAGTTTGTTGGCAATTGAGAACCAAAGTTCATTGACGGACTTTTCCTGACCTGCACCGATGCGGTCGACGATTGTTTTAAGCAGACTTTTTACGTTGGTTAAGCACGGGTTAATGGTTATCAGAAAGCTGTTTGATGGATTGTCCGCAACGAATTTCTGTGCGGCTTTTGTCTTGCCTATTCCTGCGTCGCCGCACGCCACTGCAAGTCCTCCCTTGACCTGACACACGGAAATTATGTCGTAAATCTGTTCTGAAATGGTTGTCGGAGCGTAGCCGACTTCTGAATATGTAAGCTTTGCCTTTTCCTTTACCCCGAAATACTGCTCCAGAACATCGAATATTTTCTGTGGATTGGCATTGTATTTGCCGTTTCTTATCTGTGACAGTGCTGTTCCAGACACGCCGATGAGCTGACCGACGGCGTTCTGACTGAGATTTTTTTCTTTCTGAAGAGCCTCTACCTTGTTTAAAAGCTCCGTCTGTTGTTGTGTATACATTTATTTTTTCCTCATTTCCGAATTTTTTCTGATTTTTTTCATGTCAATAACGACACTTTCCGCACCGACCGCCATGCGTTCTTCAGGTTCTTCATTTACCATAATTGGCACTATGCGTTTTGGCTGTATTATGCGGAAATTCCCGTCTTTTTCGGCTTGTGCCTTACGGACGGTCATGTCAAGCAGTGTAAGTCTCTGCTGATTTGAAAGTGCTGTAACCGTTCCTTTTGCATATTCACGCACAAATTTTTTCGTCTCTCTGATGAGAGCGTTTGCACCGGAAACCGTTTCCTGATTTTCTTCAAGATAGTCCGCCATAAGCTGGTCTGCAAGCGACCATGTGAACATATATTTATCCGTTTCAGCGTCGTAAATACGGACGCTTCTGAGGTCGGCAGGGTCGTAACGGACATAAACCTCTTTTTCAAGATTCATGATAGTTTCTTTTGGTTCGGTGAACCATATTTTTTCACCGCATATCGTCACATAAACGCCGTTACGCTTTATTTTTTGTTTGCGTGTGCTTCTCATCAGCATAAGATTCAGTGCTGATTCGGGAGCTTTTCGGATTTCAGAACAGGTCTTGTTCCACACGTCAAGTCTGGAAAGTTCCTTGTAGCACGTTTCCGAACCGCCGTAAGCCTGTAAATTGTATTCACCGTCAATCCACGCATCAAAAATCTCCCTGATTTCATAGTCACACGGAAGTTTTCCATTTTTTATGCGACGTTTCAGACTTTCGGGACGTTCAAGAATTGTACCGCCACAGAATCCCGAAAACAGTTTTGAAAACTGGTTTTTCACCGTGTAGAACGTCCTTTCAATCGGTTTTGCCTTGGCGTTCCGGACGATAGCGTTACGCATTTCAATTCCGAGCCTTTTTAAAATTGTCGGCGGTTCGGACTGTAAACAGTCTTTTTTGCCGTGCGTTCTGTGACCTTTTCCACCTATGTCATATGTAAGAAATTCCCGTCCGTTATCGACGTAAATACACTTTGGCACACCGAATCTCATTATTCCGTGCCTTAATGCTAAAATTGTTGACTGTGAATCCGGACTGTCAGTGATGTTCCAACCGACAAGAACACCTGATTTAGCATCAAGAAATGCTGTCAGGTAAAGCCGGTGAACATTGCCGTTGTCATCATAGAACTGTATATCAAACGTGTGGTTGTCTGCAATCCAGCGGTCGTTGGCTTGGAGTTTATCGTACATTCGCATTATATACGGCGAACATCTGTCGCTAAATGCCTTTTCACCGTCACGGAGCAGGGTTTTCACAGCATATGCAATGTCTTTTTCTATACGTCGCCTGAATGTCATTTCACTGGGTATCAGGTCAAGCAGTTCCGGATAAAATTTAGATGTCCACTTGATTGTCGAGCGGTAGCATAATGAAACAGTCGGTCGATTTTCGTCAAGCCATTCGTACAGAAAATCATTCCATACAGGTTCAGGAATTATCGTGTTTCCTCTGTTCCATGCACCACGCACGCCTAAAATTCCGTCGTAGTCGTCGTTCTTATAAGCCGTCCATTTGCGGTAAAGAATACGCTCGCTTATCTCTATGCCCTCATATTTCAGACGACATTCACCTACAAAGTTTCGGTCAAATTCCGTCTTGCTCTTATATTGCAAACGTCTGCTCTGCCACTCTTTGAGAAGTTCGCACCAAAAATTCAGCTTTGTGCGTTCATCGGCGGACAGTTCCTCAAAACTTCTTGATGTTTTTCTTGCTTTTGTCGGCTTTTCAGGTTTGTTCTTTGTAAGTTCAGGTTCAAGTCCTGTATCTTTTTTCAGTTTGGCATAGTATTTGGCTTGCAGGTCTTCCGATAAAGCCGATACAGGTATTGAGTGGCAGGTATGACCGTTAGAAGTATTGATAATTGATTCCGAAAATATCTCTCCGTCACCTATCAACTTCCTTATATATCGTTCGGAACAGCCTTTTAATTCTGCCGTTTCTTTTACTGTCAAGTAGTCCAAATTTCTCTCCTTCCTGTCGGAGCAGGTACACTCCGACAAAAATTTTTTCATAGGTATTGACATTTTCGCATTTTCGTGATACACTTAAAATGAACAATTAAAGGAAGCGAATTTCTTCTTTTAATGTTGTGTTTTCCAGTTTCAGGGTTGTAATCAGTTCTTCCAAATGATAGCCCTGAAGCTGGATTTTTTCTAAGTGATTAATCAGACGTTCGTTGATGTTAATAAATTTGCGTTTGCTGATTGATACAGACTGCGGAAGTTCGCTGTCAAGTCCGATTTCTGAAATAAATTCGGCGGTTGTCTGTTCCCACTCCATAGCCATTCTGATTATCTTGTACTGTGCATCAACATTGTCACGGAGTTCGTCGCTCATCGCTATGCCTACAAGAGAATTGACGGTTGTTGCCACACTGTTCAGATACGTCTGTGCCTTGCATAAAAAGTTCATGCTTTTTCACCTCTTTTCAGTTTTCAAGTTTCTTTTTCAGCTTGTGCCACTCTCGTCCCATGCCGTCTGCTGCCATTTCCGGCTCTCGTTGGTCGGTGACTGCTGTGTGTTCCTGCTGAATGGGATACCGCTGTTTAACGTACAACGGTTCAGAAACGTTTTGAAATCAACGCATTGCCTTGTAAACATCACTCATTATTGCAATGCAGGAATCACCCCATATATTCACGTATTTTTTATATCCGTTTGTGTATGTGATACACACAAATTCTTCGGAATCTTTCTTAATGTACTCTAATTTTTCAGCATCTTCTCTTGAATACATCATAAGAATTGTACCGAGTTCCTCAATAAACTTTTTCTTGTTTTCCATGTTTTCACCTCTTTTCAGACTGCTTTTTTCTCATCAAGGAGCAGGTAGTCAATGCTGATGTTAAGTGCGGTTGCTATGTTGATAATCATAGGCGTTGACGGTTTAAAATCGTCTTTTTCAAGGCGTGATATATACGGCTGTGATGCCTGCATTCTTTTTGCGAGTTCTTCCTGTGTGTAGCCGAGCTCCTTACGGCGACATCTTACTTTCTGTCCAAGTGTCATAAAATCAGTCCTTTCTGTTTACTTTTCAAGTTGCTTGTGATAAAATATAAATGGGTTTTTATGCCCTCAAATATTACCACCATTTATATTATACAGCGTATAAACGCATTTGTCAAGCTAAAAATGCTTTTATACGCATATTTGTGAAAGGTGACTAATTTTTAGGAGGTTTTTTTGTGTTTTATGATAATTTAAAAACAATCTGTGAAAAGCAGAACTTAAAAATAACAACCATAGTTATTGAATGCGGTGGAGCTCCTGGTAGTATTAATGGTTGGAAAAAAGGTTCTATGCCTAATAGCAATATTGTAATAGCTTTGGCTATGCGTTTAAACGTATCTACAGACTACTTATTGTTAGGAAAAGAGCATCAATCCAATGCAAACAACAGCTTTAATAACAATAACATAGCTTATGGAGACAATTCTAAAGTTCAAATTAGCAGTAACAGCGATGACACTGAAGATGAAATTTGCAGAGAACTTTCAAAAGTGATTAAATCTCTCCCTTTGAAAGAACGTTCTAAATTAATCACAATGATTTACGATTTTGAAGAGCAGTACCGAGAATCAAATACATAAAATAAATATTACAATATGTATAAAAACAACTGTGGAACCAGTTCCGCACTATAAGTAAAAAAGTTCCGCAGTTCCGCACTCTGTTTTAGGTTTATCAAGTCATTTTTTCTTAGATTTTCAAAAATTCTTGAAACCAATTTAAACGCTATTTTTCGGCATTTGCGTTATTTTTTAAAATCTTAAAACACTTTTTAAACGGCGTTTAAACGATTTTTCAGAAGAAATTTAAAAAACCTCGAAATTGGACTTTTACTCCAAAATCGAGGTTTTTATTTTCACACGTTAAAAATTTTGATTTTAATTTTTTTCACTTTATCCCACCAAATATTCAGCTATATACCGTGGATTTTCACACATTGCACGCATTTTCACGGCTTTATTCGGCTTTTTTCATTTTTGACGTTTTGCTTGTTAATTCACAATCAATTCATAATGGATTAAAAGTGTTGAAAGAAGATAAAGGCAGTGAAAAAGAATCTTTAGCCAATGATTATAAAATCTGCGAATAGCAGTTTTTATAATAAATACGGTAAGCCCATAACCGACAGGGCAGAAAGGAATAAAAGACTATGAGTACATATTTAGTCGGTTTTGAAAGAAAAAAAGGCGAGTTTGCCAACGATAAGACAGGGGAGCTTATCAATTACGACAATCGTCTTTTAAGATGTATTACAGACGACGGACAGAACAGGGATAACTTCGGCTTTTCGGGCTTTGAAGTGAAAATGAAGATGTCTGATGTTGCTGATTCTCTCGGTATTTCGGCAAACGGTGAAGCTGTTGACACTTCGCTTAAAAACCTTTTCCGCAAAGAAGTTGAGATTGTTTACGCTCCTCGCAATAATGTTATGACGGTTGTGGGATTCCGTCCAGTTTTTAAGAAGTCATAACCGCCTGCGGTTTTGATTTATACATGATATCAGGGATAAAGGGGGTGACTTAATGGATACTATTCTTCCAGTTCTTACTTTGGTTTGGGACCAGTTCGCAACTTGTGTTGACATGATAGTTGCACGTCCGTATATGCTTATTCCTTTTGCTATTGGCATTGCTGGTGCTATTCTTGGACTTGCTAAGGGTTTTTTCCGTTTTGGTCGTCGTAGAAGATAAGTCTTTAAGGGGGGAAGTTTTCTTCTCTCCTTTTTTTAAGGGGGTGTTTTTATTAAGAAATTTTTTAAAATTATATTTGTTTTCTTACTTATTTTTATAATTTTTCTTTATCTTTTGGGTTATTGTGCTGGACGTTCTAATTTTGAAAATTCTTCTACAGAAAATAGCATTGTTGAAGTTCTTCCTGATGATTATGAAAAGATAATGAATGATTTTGTCAGTGGCAATGTTAATTTTTCTCTCATGGCTTATGCCGCTGATAATCCAATTGTTGATAAGCTTGACGAATTTTTTGACAAAACTAATCTTTATGATATTTCAGATTTTGTTAGCGGCTATTTTGACTATTTAGCGAATCCCGATTATTACCCCGAAGAAACAGCACCTTTGCCAGTTGTCGGTAAAAGTGATAGCGATAATCCTGTTACTTCTGCTGTCATTCCTTATCACTACAATGCCTATGGCAAGGAACGTATTATTTACCCAAGCGGTGTTACTGAATTAGTTGTTTGCAGATTTGACGCTGATTTAATTTCTGATTCTTCTAAAGCTAAAGGTCATATTACTTTTACTCGTTCTAATTCTTTAGGCTATGCGACTTCTTTCGGCTTTGATATCAGGCTTACTAATATTTCGCAGACTTTTAATTCTTCTTCAGGTTTTACTTTTGTTTATAAACCTTTGGCTACTAATGTTACTGGTATTGAAAATTTTAGTCCTTATGTTGGCAATAATTACAGGGTTTCTTTTTACAGCTCTACTGTTAATGATATTAATAATTTTTACGCTACTTCTGATACTTCTTTAAATTATTCAAGATTTATTAATAATTCTACTCCTGTTATTAACAAATCTACTAATATTTTTTGCGTTAGTCAGGTGTTTTCAAATGATTATGATTTCATTAACAGTGTTTACAACTATCAAAATAATTCAAGAACTAAATCAGTAAATTTCTATTACAATAATCATGCGGGTGATACCG
>CAMWVV010000142.1 GCA_947177755.1 uncultured Ruminococcus sp.
CTGTTAGAGCGTATAAAAGCTGAAAAGCAGGAACTTATAAGGCAGGGCAAAATAAAAAAAGACAAATGCAAAGATATTATAAAAAAGGAAGAAGTGCCGTTTGAAATTCCTGATAGCTGGGAATGGTGTAGGCTTGGTTTTATTGGTGATTGGGGTTCGGGTGCAACACCGAGTAGAACGAATAAAGAATATTATAATGGCGACATTCCATGGTTAAAAACTGGTGACCTAAATAATGGAATGATAGTGGATATTCCAGAGAAAATTACAGAACTTGCTTTAGAAAAGACATCAATCAGATTAAATCCTATTGGTTCGGTTTTAATTGCAATGTATGGTGCAACAATTGGAAAACTTGGTATTCTTACTATTCCAGCTACAACTAATCAAGCGTGTTGTGCGTGTCTGCCTATTATTATAGATAACAAATATCTTTTCTACTTTTTAATGGCAAACAAAGATAATTTTACAAAAAGAGCAGAAGGTGGAGCACAACCTAATATATCAAAAGAAAAAATTATTTCCACACTTTTTCCTGTTCCACCTCTCGCCGAACAGAAACGCATAGTAGAAAAAATAGAAGAGCTTATGAAATACTGCGATATACTGTAAAAAAATCGGGCATACTCTCGTTTTTAGGGGTATGCTCGATAATATATGGACAGCTTGGTCTCAACAGGCTTTGAGCAAAGCTCGCAGCAAGAAACTGAATAGAATCATTCTTGAAATACAGCACTCTGTTGTTCCTATACGTCCCGACGATGGAAAAACTCCTCGTTATGAGAATACTCGTAATTGCAAATTTCATCACAACAGAAAGTCTAATTTATAAGTCGTTAAGTTGTGGATAGCGATTTTCTTAGTAGTAAACAATTCTCTGTTTTACTACTAAGAATTGCTGTGGTTTGCTCGATTTTGCACTAATTTATATTTTTTGCCATATTTAAGTCGAATTAGTAGTATGTCAGGACGATATGCTCAAACATGGTATTTTACGGCATTTGAGAAAGGAGAAATGATAGTGAATAAGATACTATTCATCTGCCACGGAAATATCTGTCGCAGTCCTATGGCGGAGTTTATTTTTAAAGATATGCTTAAAAAGTGTGGGCGTGAGGCGGAATTTATCGTTGCGTCCAGCGCAACAAGCACCGAGGAAATATGGAACGGCATCGGCAATCCTGTATATCCGCCTGCAAAAGCTGAACTTGCAAAGCATGGAATATCCTGTAAAGGAAAAAGAGCCATACAGCTGAAAAAATCAGATTATGATAAATACGATTTGTTTCTCTGCATGGACAGCAGAAATGTTACAAATACTTTGCGGATTTTCGGCGGTGACCCCGATAATAAAGTCCGCAAGCTGCTTAAAAATAAAGACGTTTCAGACCCTTGGTACACGGATAGATTTGACGTTGCCTATAATGATATTTACGAGGGCTGTCGTCAGCTTCTGGAGAGTTTATGATGCAGATATGGAATCCGTGGCACGGCTGCCGCAAATATTCAGAAGGATGCGACCATTGCTATATGTACTACCTTGATACTCAGCGTGACCGTGACGGCAGTGAGATTTACAAGACGAAAACAAACTTTAATCTTCCGTTGAAAAAAGACAGACAGGGAAATTATAAAATTCAGTCTGGAACGTTGCTTCATGTATGTATGACTTCTGATTTCTTTCTGGAAGAAGCAGATAAGTGGCGTGAAGAGGTCTGGGATATGATACGTCAGCGTTTGGATGTTACGTTCTGGATTCAGACGAAGCGTGCGGAAAGAATTGCAGAGCATCTTCCGAAAGATTGGGGTGACGGCTGGGAGAATGTCATTCTATGCGTAACAACAGAAAATCAGAAACGTGCAGATGAAAGACTTCCGGTTCTGCTGTCTGTTCAGGCAAAGCATAAGGCGTTTATGTGTGCGCCTATTTTATCGGAAATCCATGCAGAACAGTATCTTGCAACAGGTCAGTTTGAAAAGGTTCTTGCTGACGGCGAAAATTATGACGGAACAAGACCTTGTCGCTATGAATGGATAAAGTCTTTACATGACCAGTGTGAATATGCAAATGTGGAATTTGACTTTATCGGTACAGGAAATATTTTTATCAAAGACGGTAAGGCATATCGTATTCCGAAAGCGTATCAGAGAGTACAGGCACAGCGTTCGGGACTTAGTTATCCGTCAAGAAATACGGATATTCCAATGCAGCCGAAATGTCGGTTCTGCAAAAGAAAAAACAGTTGCAATGGCTGTAATTGGTGCGGAAAGTGTGACTGAAAATCAAAAATTACACAGTGGAAGGATTACAGATATGAGAGAATTATTTGTGATAGATTTGAAAGATTATGATTTGGAATTAAAACGTTTCAGACGACCGTCAGTTCGTGGTATTATATTTAAAGATAAAAAAATTGCAATGGTGTACAGCCAAAAATATGATTATTATAAATTTCCTGGAGGAGGAATTGAAGCAGGTGAAAGTCACAATACAGCGTTGATTCGTGAAGTGTTGGAAGAAACAGGACTAAAAATTATTCCTGATTCCATAAATGAATATGGTTATGTTCTTCGTATACAAAAAAGTACTTACAATGAAAATGAAATTTTCGAGCAGGAGAATTATTATTATCTTTGCGATGTTGAAGATAGTTTAGTAACTCAGTATTTAGATGATTACGAAAATGAAGAAAGGTTTACATTAGAATATGTTACATCGGATTATGCCAGAAATGTCAACCGTACTCACGACCATAATGGTTATGACAATATTTTAATTGAACGAGAAGCTAAGGTGCTGGAAATGCTGGAATCGGAAATGCTATAGACATTGAAATGATTCTTAGAGGAATAAAGGACATGAAAATATATATCGACGCTGACGGCTGCCCGATTGTCAGAAATACACTGAAAATCGCAGGAAAATTCAATATTCTATGCGTTATCATCTGCGACACTGCACATCGTATTGAGCATGAAAACGCTGAAACAATTGTTGTTGACAAAGGTGCGGACAGTGCGGACTTCCGGCTTGTCAATCTGATTCAGAAAGGCGATATTGCCATTACGCAGGATTACGGTCTTGCGGCGATGTGTCTGAGTAAATGTGCAATTGTTCTTAATCAGGACGGAAAAGAATACACTAATGATAACATTTCGGGATTACTGGAATTTCGTGCATTTTCAAAGAAAATCCGTCAGAACGGCGGAAGATTGAAAGGTATGCCGAAACGAACAGGGGAGCAGGATAGAGCGTTTGAAAACGCTTTGCAAGATATATTAGTAAAATATAAGTAATAAATAGGGTGATAATATGAAAAGATTTCCAAGAATATATGCAGAGAGTACACTAAAAAGAATGTACTCCAAACTTAATTTAGAGTATAAACAGATTGAACTTTTACGGCGGTATTTCGATGCTTTTTCGAATTTATACGGAATTATTACAATGAGAAGAGCCTTTGAAATCATAAATAAGCAGAATCATGGAAATATTTCTGAGGAAGATTTCCTTGCCTTTGCAGAAATAGCCCGTCACGAGAATCACTATTATTATATTCTCAGTATGGATGAACTGTATACTGACGAGTTTCCAAGCGAACCTATGGAACGTGAATTGGTGGGTGAGTATTTGCTTGTCTGCGGATTTGACGATTACTATAATATGTCAAAAGGTCATCTGGGCAAGGAATACTATGTGCCACCGAAAACTGAATTACTGAAATATGCAGATGAAAGTTACTATAAAAAAACACCGCAGACCAATGCGATTCTGAATTTTTTCATGAAAGATATACACATGAACAAATCTGATGCGGAAGAATTTCTTTATGAGGCAGTTTTTGAACTTCGAATGAACGACGGGCAGTTTAATTTTCCGTTTGAAGAATATGAAAGAATGGGACTTCTTTTTACAGAAAATCAGATTAAAAAATTTCTACCTCTATATCAGGAATTGAACAATAATTTACGTACTGCTTACAATAGGGGACATACACCAAATGAACTATATAACGGAACATCTCCCAAAGCAATTGTTTTTGGAAAAAATATCACATCAGCCTTACAAAGCGGTGAAATGGATATAAATGAACTTCGCAGAAATCTGACGGAAAGTGATGCGCCTGATGAACTTCGTGTGCAGATACTTTCTGAACTGATGAAAATTGATAATGTAAAGCCAATTAGTAAAAACGCATTATGTCCATGCGGAAGCGGTAAAAAATATAAGCGGTGCTGCGGAAAGGATAAATAATGAAAGGACGTGTGATAACGCTTCCGAGAATCTTAAAAGTACGTAATAGGCGTAAAATAACAGGTAGAAACATATGACAAAGATTCGAGGAGTAGTAGAGAGAATAACATATCAGAATCCAGAAAACGGCTACAGTGTGCTGCGTGTGGCTGTAAAAGGCTATAATGAACTCATAACGGTCGTGGGAAATCTGGTTGACGCAAATATTGGCTCGGTTCTTTTAATCGAGGGAGACTGGAAAGTCGATAAGAAATACGGCAGTCAGTTTATTGTGCAGAAGTGGGAGGAAACTGTTCCTGCAACTATTTTCGGAATTGAAAAATATCTTGGCAGCGGACTTATAAAAGGTGTGGGTCCGAAGTTTGCAAAAAGAATTGTGAATCTGTTCGGTATGGATACCATTTCAGTTATTGAGGACACTCCGGAACGATTAAATGAAGTCGATGGTATTGGTAAAAAACGTGTGGAAATGATTGTGAAAAGCTGGGAACAGCAGAAAGAAATCAAGAATATCATGCTTTTTCTGCAATGTCACAATGTCAGCACGTCTTTTGCTGCAAAAATTTATAAAACATATAGCAATGACAGTATCGGGATTGTGAAGTCAAACCCATATAAATTAGCCGATGATATATGGGGAATCGGATTCAAGACTGCGGACAGCATTGCGTCAAAACTCGGATTTGAGAAAAATTGCTTTACACGTTGCAGAAGCGGAATTTTATACACGTTGAATCAGCTGGGGGACGAAGGTCATGTTTATGCCGAAAAAGAGCAGCTTATCGCCAGAAGTGCGGAACTTCTCGACACAGAACGGGAATCTGTAACCGATGCACTTGAAAAAATTTTGAATACAAGCGATTTGATTCTTGATGAAGAAGCAATTTATCTGCCGCTGTTTTACATGGCGGAAACAGGTGTGGCACGCAGATTAAAGTTACTGAACGATTCTCCGGCACGTATTGATACAAATCTGAAAGTGAATATTCCAAAATTGCAGGAGAAAATCGGCATTGAATATGATGAGATTCAGGCACAGGGAATCCAACAGGCAGTCAACACAAAGGTCATGGTGCTGACTGGAGGACCCGGTACAGGAAAAACTACCACAACTCTTGGCATTATACGTGTTCTGCAAATTATGGGGCTGCGTATTCTGCTTGCAGCACCAACAGGACGTGCTGCAAAACGCATGACGGAAACAACGGGCATGGAGGCAAAAACGATTCACAGGCTTCTTGAATTCAAGCCTCCGGAAGGATATCAGAAAAATGAAAACAGTCCGCTTGATGGCGATGTACTGATTGTTGATGAATCTTCCATGATTGATATAATTCTCATGAATTCACTTCTGAAAGCGATCCCGCCGCACATGAAGCTCATTCTTGTGGGTGATATTGACCAGCTTCCGTCCGTAGGAGCAGGAAACGTTCTGCGTGACATCATTGATTCAGAGCAGTTTCCGGTAATCAGACTGACAAAAATTTTCCGACAGGCACAGTCAAGCAGAATTATTATGAATGCACACAGAATCAATGCAGGTGAATTTCCTAATCTGAGCAATGGCAGTAATACGGACTTTTTCTATATCGAAGAGGAAGAACCGGAGCTTGCGGCGAAAAAAATCGTGGAGCTTGTGAGGTACAGGCTGCCGAAATATTGTCATATTGCACCGTCTGATATTCAGGTACTTTCGCCTATGCAGAGAGGAGTTGTGGGTGCTGCAAATTTAAATATTTTATTGCAGGAAGCGATAAATCAGAGCGACAAATGTCTGTACCGTGCAGGACGTTCTTTCAGACAAAATGACAAGGTCATGCAGATTCGCAACAATTATGACAAGGAAGTTTTCAACGGCGATATTGGCATCATTTCATCGATTGATTTTGAAAACCGTAGGCTGACTGTTATATTTGATAATCGTGCAGTTGAATATGATGTGACTGAACTTGATGAATTGGTGCAGGCTTATGCGATTACGATTCACAAATCGCAGGGGTCGGAATATCCTGTGGTTGTTATGCCCGTAATGATGACACATTTTGTGATGCTACAGAGGAATCTGATTTATACAGGTATTACGAGAGCCAAGAAAATGCTGGTGCTTGTCGGAACGAAAAAAGCTATATCGTATGCAGTGAAACAGATTACTGTAACGAAACGGATTACAAATTTGTAGGAGCGAGTAAAGGAAAGTTAAT
>CAMWVV010000143.1 GCA_947177755.1 uncultured Ruminococcus sp.
AGACGGCTTTCAGCCGTTACCTGAACCTATCGGCTTTAGCCGATAGTGTTTCAGTACTGCAATCATAAATACCATAGCTATAATTAGCATTTCACCAATTAAAGCATATCGGCAAATTACATTTACTATTTGACCTTAAAATTACAAGCCTCCTTTCTTCTATTTCTTTTGTATACACACCACGCACTCCACATGTCTGGTACGTGGAAACAAATCTGCACCGCAGACTTTTTCAGTCTTATATCCTAGTTCGGAAAAAAGTTTTGCGTCTCTTGCAGCGGTAGCGGGATTGCATGAAATCATTACTATTTTTCGGGGAGAAGACTCGGCTATGGTTTTTACTGTTGAATATTCACAGCCTTTCCGTGGAGGGTCAATAACGATAATATTGGGGGACAGACCAAGTTTACGGAATATCTTTCCTGCATCTCCGCAATAAAATTCAGCGTTGGTAATATTGTTATGAATGGCGTTATGACGGGCGTTTTCCACTGCTTCTGTTACTACCTCAATGCCGATAATCTTTTTTGCATTTTCAGCCATTGAAAGACCGATAGTTCCAGCACCACAGTATAAGTCGGCAATGACGCTTTCAGAAGTAGGGTCTGCAAATTCAAGAGCTTTTCTGTAAATTTTTTCTGCCTGAACCGTGTTGACCTGATAGAATGAAAGAGGTGAAATTTCAATTTTATTTCCGCACATTGTGTCTGAAATTGTATTACTGCCGTAAAGAGTAATACATTTTTTTCCGAGAATAATATTAGTCCTGTCGGGGTTTATGTTCATTACAATACTTTTTACATCTGGAAATTTTTCACTTATAATTCTGCATAATGTCATCAGCTGTCTTGAAACATCTTTCCTTACTACCAAACACAACATTATTTGGTTTGAATAAGTTCCTTTTCTTATATAAATATGACGCATAATACCTGTGTTTGTTTCTTCTGAGTAGACAGATAATTTTTTTGAATTTATATATTCAAGTACCGTTTCAAGAATCTGTGAAAAAACTTCCGGCTGAAGTATACAATTTGTTACGGGGATAACTCTGTGACTGCGTTCGGCGTAAAATCCACATACTGCTTTTCCGTTTACTGAAGTAATCGGGTACTGTGCTTTGTTGCGGTATCCGTTGATTTTATCCGCACTTATAAATTTTTCAAATTCTGGGTTCAGACCGCCTATGCGTCGGAAAGCATTTTCCACTATGTTTGCTTTTATTCTGCATTCGGATTCATAGTTTATATGTCGGAAAGTACAGCCTCCGCACTGTCTGTAAACGGGACAGTCTGATTTTATTCTGTCGGGGGAGGGTTCTGAAATTCTGCTTATAATTCCGTAGGCGTAATTTTTCAGAACCTTTACTATTTTAATTTCCGCAACATCTCCTATTGCTGTATCAGGTACAAAAACAGCCATTCCGTCTACTTTACATACACCGTTGCCGTCTAAAGTAATGTCTGTTATTTCAGCAGTTACGAATTGATTTTTTTCAAGCATTCTATTATCTCCTTTTTCTTGTCCATAAGCTGTTCAAAATTTCTTATATATTCATACGGAAATTTATAATTGTGTATACGTGTAATTTTTCCGTCGGGATATACAAGTTTCGTAGATGCTGCACAGCCTGCACCCAGTATTGTTTGTGTTTCATCCATTATAAATATATTGTAGTAACTTTCACAGCCTTTTTTTGAATATCCGACATTTTCAAGATTGTCTATTGTGTTTTTCTGTCTGTAAAGATAATACGGCATATACCCATTATTCATAAGTTTTTCAACACTGTAGTCCACCATTTCAGAAACTGAAATTTCTTTGTTTTCGGGTACATTCTGTCCGAAAAGATTCGCTGCACGCTTTATGGTAAGTGTATGGACTGTTATGTTTTCGGGGGCAAGTTCAATTACTTTATCAAGCGTATTTCTGAAACTTGCGGTTGTTTCCGTAGGAAGTCCTGCTATAAGGTCGGTGTTTATATTTTTGAAACCTGTCTTTCTTGCAAGTTCAAACGCTTCTATAAATTCGTTGCCTGTATGCTGTCTGCCTATTACTTTAAGAACTTCGTCATTTAGTGTCTGTGTATTTATGGAAATTCTCTGTCCTCCGAGTTCTTTTATAACACGGAGTTTTTCGACTGTAATTGTATCGGGTCTGCCTGCTTCAAAACTGTACTCACGGATTTTGCCAAGGTCGAAATTTTTCCGTACACATTCCATGATGGTCTTTATATCCTCCGCAGGAATTGATGTTGGTGTACCTCCGCCGAAGTACACGGTATCTATTTCAGTTCCTGTTTCATGAACGATATTTCCGATTATTTCAATTTCACGGCAAAGTGCCTCAACATATTCGGGAATAAGTCTGACAGCCGTTTCCATAGAGTGTGAAACGAATGAACAGTAGCTACAGCGTGTGGGGCAGAATGGTATTGAAATATACAGACTTACTGCCTTGCGGTTGATTTTTTCAATTATAGGCAATTGGTTTATTGCGGTATTGTAAGCAAGACCAAGTTTTTCCTCTGAAAGTTCGTATTTTTCTATAAGAATATATCTTATTTCCGCAAAATCCTTTCCCTGTGCGATAAGTTCGGTAACTTTTTTAACAGGACGTATTCCCGTCATAAGTCCCCACGGTGAAGTAATGTGCAGTCTGTCACTTAAAATATGATAAATCAAACGGCATAGTTCATGTTCTACTGTTTTGGTATCGGTGCTGTACAGATTTTTTTCCGAGTGAAAATTTACGCCGTCTATTTTTACATCAGTGTAAATTTCCGAACCCATTACACCTGCAATTATACAGGTTTCTGCTTCTGCTTCTTTTATATTGTCTGAAAATGAAAATCTTGATGTGGGAAAGAACATTTTCAGTGTTGCTTCTATTTCGTATTTAAAAGAATTGCCGATTAAAATAACCGGCATTTTAATATTATTATTCATATTATCCTCTGAATCTCCTGAAGTACGGATTTGAATTTCTTTCGTATTCAAGTTCTGTTTTATCGTCGTGTCCTGGGAAAACCCTGTAATTTCCGTCAAGATTATATATTTTTTCAAGTGAAAGATTCATTGCCTCGGGACTGCTTCCTGGGAAGTTTGTTCTTCCGATTGAACAGCAGAAAAGAGTGTCCCCCGAAAATATTACATCGTCGCATATATAGCATACACTTCCCATTGAATGACCGGGAGTGTGCAGAACACGGAAATTATAGTTTCCGTCGGTTATTATACTTCCGTCTTTTACTTCTGTATAGTTTTTTACTGGATTGAACGGCATACATGAAATAAGAGTTGCGAGTGATGCGGACGCACTTCCGAGCATCACGGCATCGTCGGAATGAATATATACCTCCGCTCCCGTACTTTCCGCAACTTCCGCAACGCCTCCGATATGGTCAAAATGTCCGTGTGTGAGCAGGATTTTGCTCAGTTCAAGTTTTTTCATTTTAAGAAATTCAAGAAGAAGTCTTGGTTGTCCTCCTATGTCAACCGCAATGCACTGATTGGGAGCAGTTTCCGCTATATAGCAGTTTGCACGGAGTTCACCAAGCTGAAGTGTGTGTATGTTCATTTTTTCCTCCTTATACTGACGCACGGTCAACAGATATAACGCCCTTTATTTTTCTTAGTTTGTCAAAAAGATTCTTCAGCTGTTCCGTACTGGAAATAACTATTGTACTTTCAAATAATGCGTTTCCGTTTTTCAAAGCCCTTGACGCTGAATGAACTATAGGCACTCTTGCTTCAAGCAGAACCGCAGATATATCGTGTACAAGTCCCACACGGTCTGTTGCTGTTACTTCAAAGCTTGTCTGTAACTGTGAATTGCTGTTTTCAGACCACTGAATATCACACCAGCGGTCAAGTTCTTCAGGATTGTTGCGGTTTACGGCAGCTTTATAGTTGGTGCATTTTGTTGTGTGTACGGAAATTCCGAAACCCCTTGTAATATATCCCACTATATCATCGCCAGGCAGGGGATTACAGCACTGTGCAAATTTTACTGCCAAATCGTCTACCTTGTCAAGAATAATACTGTTTTTTGATGATGCCTTGGGTTTTACCAGTGGAACTACAGACGGTTCTTCTTCTGTGTCTGCATAAAGTTTCTTGTATTTATCTTCAAGCCTCTGAATTATTTTTGAAAGTGAAATACCACCGTATCCTATAGATGCGTAAAAATCGTCAAGCGTTTCGCAGTTATGGCGTTTAAAGTCGTCCGACAGAAAAGCATTGTATTCAGTTTCGGGAATATTTATTTTGTGACGTTTAAATTCACGTTCAAGCTGGTTTTTTCCCTCAATAATATTTTCTTCACGACGTTCTTTCTTGAACCATGAGCGGATTTTTGAGCGTGCCTCATTCGTTGCGACTATATTCAGCCATGCACGGTTAGGACCTTTGGCACTGTCCCTGCTTGTTATGATTTCGCAAATCTGACCTGTCTGGAGCTTGTAATCAAGCGGAACAATTTTTCCGTCAACTTTTGCACCTGTGGTTTTATGTCCTATTTCCGTATGAATACGGTATGCAAAGTCAATGACTGTTGAATTTACAGGCAGTGATACAGACATTCCCTTGGGTGTCATAACTACAATATCTTCGGGAGCAAGGTCTGTTTTGATGATTGAAACAATTTCTTCAACGTCATCAGAAGTCTGCTGCATTTCAATGACTTTACGAATCCATGCGAGACGCTGTTCCATTTTGTCCTTGCCCTGAACGCCTTCTTTATACTTCCAGTGTGCAGCAATACCATATTCAGCAGTTTCGTGCATATCCCATGTTCTTATCTGAACTTCAAAGGGTATACCCTCTTTTCCCAGTACGGTTGTATGAAGCGACTGATACATATTTTCCTTGGGATTTGATATATAGTCTTTGACACGGGCAGGTATGGGAGTAAACATATCATGTATCAGTCCGAATACACTGTAACATTCAGGCTCTTTTGAAACTATTATGCGGACAGCATACTTGTCATATATTTCGTCAATGTTTTTTCCTTTAAGAAAAACTTTTTTATAGATGCCGTATATGCTCTTTACACGACCATCGACTACAGGCGGTTCAGAAAATAAATTTGACGAACATAAACGCTGTGAAATACGGTTTTTTATTGTTTCTATGAAAGCTTCACGTTCTTCTTTTTTACTTTCAAGAATACTTTCTATTTCCGAGTATGCGAACGGGTCGAGGTAGTGGAAAGACAGGTCTTCCAGTTCCTCTTTAACCGCTCTTATTCCCAGACGGTGAGCAATGGGTGCATAGATATTCATTGTTTCGAGTGCGGTGTTTCTCTGCTTGTATGTCGGACGGTATTTCAGTGTACGCATATTGTGAAGCCTGTCACAAAGCTTTATTATCATAACTCTTATGTCCTGCGACATCGCAAGGAGAATTTTACGGATATTCTCCGCACGCTGTTCTTCCTTGTTGAAACTCGGTATCTTGCCGAGTTTTGTTACTCCGTCAACAAGCATTGCAACGTCCTGACCGAATCTCTTCTTAAGGTCGTTAAGGGTTGCAGGAGTATCTTCAACAACGTCATGCAGTAAAGCGGCACATATTGTGTCTGTATCCATTCCAAGTTCAAGCAGTATATATGCAACGGCAAGGGGGTGGATAATATAGTCCTGTCCCGAAGAGCGTTTTTGTCCCTCGTGTGCTTTTGCGGCAAACTGATATGCAGAAATAATTTTACTGAGGTCGTACTGTTTATCATCAGTTAAAATCTTCTGAATAAGCATCTCAATGGTGAAGTCATCATCATAATCGGGAATGTCCTTAAGATACGATGCGGACGTTTCACTGATTTCGGGGACAGGCGTTGCAGCCTCGTCTTTTTTTGAATCCATAATAATTCTCCTTTCGTGATAATAAGATAATTTTTAATTATTTATTTTTTCTTTCAGGTCAATAATAACTTCAGCGGAATCGAGGTCGGTTTTTTTATTTACCTGTACTCTTTTTATAATGGAATCGGACGACGAAACAGTAACAAGTCCGAGCTGTCTGAATGATTCAAGTGCAACTGAAAATTTGCAGTAGTTCATTTCACGGCTGACAAGCATATACAGTTTATCTGAATTTATTCCTCCGTCGGAAATACGTTTATATATTTTTACCGATTCTTCACGGCTCGGGAGCATAACATTATAATATTTTTCGGGAAGTTCTTCATCTCTCATGAATGATTCAAACGCATTGAGTGCGGAAAAGTATTTATTCTGCTCAAATTCGTGCGGACGTATATCGTTTACAATTATGCTTATGTTTGTATTTCCTCTGAATTCGTTTGTTTCAAGTGTTACAATCATATCACAGACGTCATTTGCCTGGGCTAGAAGTGCGGACGATTCGGTGAAGAAAACGGGGGCTTCCGGTTGGGGGTTGCCTATATTTATAC
>CAMWVV010000144.1 GCA_947177755.1 uncultured Ruminococcus sp.
CTATTTCACCTTATAACAGTTATTTATGTACTTTGTTTTTGGGCGTAAAATGGAAATGTTTCAAAAACTATTGCCATTTTGAGCTAAATATGCTATTATTATGTCAGCAAAAAAAGCGTTCGGAAATTTTTTCGTGGAAAGGAATTGAGTTAATGAATAAAGTTAAAGCGGCGGCTACTGTTCTCGCTGTTATTCTTTCATGTCTGGCAGGTTTTCTTCTTATCGTATATTATGCAATGCCCGATAGTGCTACAAAAGATATTACAGAGGTTTTCCATTTTGAAAATCAGCTGCTGGCAAACACCTCTTCTGACGACTACACAGAAAGCGTCATAACATTGAACATGACAGATTATTCTACGGCAGAAGAAACAGCTTTCGTTGCAGAAGAAACTGAAGAAAATATGCCTGAAACAATGCAGGAAATCTATGCAGAAACAACAACAACTGCCATAGCAGTTGCAGAAGCAGTTACAACAACTACTACTACAATTATCACAGAAGCATCTTCCACTGAAACAGTTCAGCAGACAACAACCGCAACAGCCATTATAACTGTTGCAGAAACAGTTACTGAGTCTGTCGTAACGGAGACCACCGCTGTAACAGAAACAACTGCTGTAACCGAAACTTTCGTAGTTCCTGAAGAATGGTTTTATGTAGAGGAAAGCGAAGAAGTTTATTATGAAGAAACCGTTGAAGATGACGGTTACTATGAAGAATATACAGAGCCTGAAGTAACTGATACATATGCTTACAGCACTCCTTATGTTTCAGACATTGACTTCATTCTTTTATGCAATGCGGTGGCACATGAAGCAGGTTCTGACTGGATTGACATTTACAGCAAAGCCAATGTTGTTGAAGTTATAATGAACAGAGTAAACAGCTCTCTTTATCCTAACACAGTTTACGGTGTTCTTTCACAGCCTAATCAGTTTGAGGGTTCGGATTTTTATGTCAACATGACTTCTTATTCATATGAAGTTACCGACAGTGTAGTAGCTGCCGTTAATCTCTATTTCAATGAGCCTTATTCATTCATGAACGGATATTTTTCGTTCTATGGTGACGGCGTTCAGAATTATTTCAGCTGATAAAAATTTGTACATACGAATCAGGAGGAAGTAAGGCTTTGTGCTTTTACTTCCTTTTTTATTTACAGAACAGTCACAGTATATATACATATCGGTAACGGATATTGCAATAAAAGGTAATCTGTGGTATAATGGTTTATGGTATCTTAACGCTATGGAGGTGTTTTATGGATTTTTTTACTGATACGTCAAATATTTTTCTTTGTGCCGTTTCAGCCGCTGCACTTGATTTGTGCGTGCTTGTGCTTATTCTCATAGCATACAACGAAAAAAAACACGCACAGCAGTACTGGAACAGAATTTCATGCTGTATGGAACTTTCCGCCCCAGATGTTTCATATCCTCTTAACTGTGACGAAATACTCATAGGCAGACATGCTTCTGCTGACATACGTCTGCCAGATTTGTCTGTTTCTCGCTATCATGCAATACTTACCGTATCGGACGGCATATGGACAATTACCGACATCGGCTCAAAATCGGGAGTTTTCGTAAACGGTACGCTTGTTACTGAACGCATACTGCGTGAAAACGATGTCATAAATCTCGGCAACAAACGGCTTATTTTCAGACGCAGGAGGAATAACAATGTACATTAATACGTTTCTTTACATAATATCGTGTATCTTCGTTCTGCTTTCGCACTCGGCTATGCTGCTTAACATTTACTTCAACGGCAATGCGGAAAGCACGGCAAAAGTCATAATTCTCTCTGTGGCTGTTCTAGGTCTTGATTTTGTGTACTTCATAATAATGCTCATGTTCAAACAGAGAAGTTATGCCATTGACTTCCTGCTCATACTCATTCTTAATATGAGTGTGATTTTTCAGTCATGCTTCGGCGGAGTACATCTTTCAGTCAAGCACTATATAACCTGTATAGCGTCTCTTGCAGCCTGTAAGGCAGGCTATATAATATGTAAAAACCACAAGTGGCTACAGGTGCAGAAAAAGTATATATACCTTGCAATCGGTATACTTATTGTAGTCATACTCACGCTTACGGGGTCAAGAAGTATGTGGATAAATATAGGGTCTATCTCAATTCAGCCGTCGGAATTTATAAAGCCTTTGTTTGTCCTTGCCTGTGCAACTTCTGTTGCCGAACAGCAGAAGAAACGAAAAGTTTTATGTTTTTATGTTGTTTATGAAAATTTCGCCCTTTACGGTCTTACTGCTGTAATATGTCTTTTGCAGTGGTGGTGCCGTGACCTCGGAAGTCTGCCGACATTTGTCGGAATATTCGTATGCGGATTCTTTCTCAGAATATGCTACCCGAAAGCAAAGTTTTCAAAAAAGACTCTCATAACGGCAGGCGTTATTCTGCTTATAGTGGCATTAATCGCACTGCGATTTGCCCCCGACTACGTTCAGGAACGTCTTCACACTGATATATGGAGCGACAAGACAGGAAACGGTTATCAGCAGTCGCACGCCCTTATTGCAATAGCCGACGGCGGTTGGTTCGGAAAAGGTGCGGGCTATGGTGACCTGCATAATGTGTTTGCTTACGAAAATGACATAGTTTTTGCTACCATAAGCGAAGAGTGGGGATTGCTTTTTGCCCTTATGGTTATGCTTGCAATACTGATAATGCTTGCTGTACCGCTTATAAATCCCCCCCGTTCATACTATCATTCCACTATGTCGGCAGGAGTATGTGCATACTTTATAATGCAGATGTCACTGAATATTTTCGGCTCATGCAATATGATACCTTTTACAGGTGTAACTATTCCCCTTATATCAGCAGGAGGAAGCTCAATGGTAACAAGCGGTTTCATGGTCGGAATGCTTATCGCTGCACAGTCTCCTGAATTTAAACGCCCTGCCATAAGACAACAAAGAAACGCAAGGAGGCAGACGGCATGAAAAGTATAAAGCGTTCACAGTACATCATCAGCCTGTTTATCATATTCTTTATTGCGGGAATGACCGCACTTGTCATAAAAATCAGGACGGAAGCGGATTTCTATATGATGAACTCGGACGGACAGGCTCTGGGAATGGTTTACGACAGAAACGGCGGTGTGCTTTTTGACGGCAAAGGAACGGGAATATATGAAGATAATTTTTTTGTCGATGTCGGTAACCTCATAGGCGACAATAAAGGACAGATGACAAATACCCTTGTTGCACAGAATCTTGACAAACTCAACAACTACAGTTTTTCTTCAGGTACTGTCGACGACGGAAAAGCCGCCATTTATACTACCCTTGACCATAACGCAAACCGTGCGGTGTATAATGCTTACGGCTGGCAGAAAGGGTGTGCCGTGGCGTATAACTATAAGACGGGTGAAATACTTGTCTGCACAAGTCTGCCGTCAATTGACGTTACAAAAGGTTACGACGGTATCGAATATTTTGAAAGCGGTACTCTCATTTCAAAGAATATGTACAGGACAGTCCCCGGCTCTACACAGAAAGTATCAACCGTAGTTTCCGCACTTGAAATAATGGGGGCAGACAGGCTTTTTTCAAAGGTCTATAACTGTTCGGCACATTACACGAATTTAAACGGCGATGTCATTGACTGTCACAACCAAGGCGGTCACGGTGACCAGAATATTCAGCAGGCACTTGAAAACAGCTGCAATCCGTTTTTTGCCCAGCTTATAGAAAACAATGAAGATCTGCCTCTTGACGATATCAAGAAACAGTACAGGAAAATGGGATATGCAGTCAATGACGACGAATACGGATATATAGACATTGATGGTATACAGTGCGAAACGGCTTCAACCACCCTTATGGATTCCCACGAGTTCAGAACGCAGTGGGGCTGTATCGGTCAGGGCGACACAATGGTAAGCCCCATTCAGCTTATGATGTGGCAGAGTGCCATTGCAAACGGCACGGGGAAAATGACCATGCCCCATATTATTGACCATGTGACAGACGTTAACGGCGATATTACCGATATTGCTGAAACCAGTTTCAGCAAGCAGATTTTTTCAGCCGATACCGCCAGTACAGTACGTCAGATGCTTCTTACAAACGGTGCAAATCATTACGTTTATTCAATAAGCGGTTATACTGTAGGCGTAAAGAGCGGTACTGCACAGGTTGACGAAGGTGCAAAGGAAAACTCACTGCTTGTCGGATTCGTTGACGACCCGAACAAGCCCGTTGCTTTCTGCATACTTATTGAAGACAAAAATGCAGGTTTCCTTACTACCGAGCAGGTTGTAAAGATTATGCTTGATTCAATCAATTTACAGTGATTGTCCGATATGCACAAATCTTCAGGAGTATTTTGTGTATTTCCACAAAGTTGACAAAAATCTATTGATATTCCCCGAATGTTATGTTATAATATACATATAAAATTTATACATCGGATTTATTGCCGATGTCTAAAGGAGGACTAAGATGAAAACCACCATCACAGCTAAGAAAATGCAGATACCGCAGAATTTCTCGGAATACGCAGAATCAAAAATCAATACGAAACTCAGCAAGTTTTTCGGCGATGAGGCTGATGCTAAAATTGTTATGTCAGAAATCAGAAACCAGATTGTCCTTGAGCTTACTGTAAGATACAACAGCATTATCTTCCGTGCAGAACGCATGGCAGAGGACAAGTTTGTTGCTCTTGATGACGCTATAGACAAAATCATCAGACAGATTCGCAGAAACAAAACCAAGATTGAAAAACGCCTTAAGGACAACGCTTTCAAGGAAGCTTTCGTTGAAACAGTTCCCGAAACCGCCGACTATGAGGTTATAAAACATAAGAAATTCAAGATGCGTCCGATGGACATTGACGAGGCTATTCTTCAGATGAATATGCTGGGTCATAATTTCTTTATGTTCATGAACGGCAATACTGGCGAAATAAATGTAGTGTACAAGCGTTCAGAAGGCAATTACGCTGTTCTCGAACCCGATAAAAACTGATAAATCAAGCCGACGGTTAAAAAAAGCCGTCGGCTTTTTGAAAGGACGAAAAATCATGGATAACAACAAAAAAACCGTAATTGAAAAGAGAATCCGTAAAACAGGTGAAAACCTCATAAAAAACAACATGGAATTTTATTATGCCGAAACAAAGGACGATGTACGCCCTGTAGTTGAATCACTTCTGAAAAAAGGCGACGTTATCACAAACGGCGGTACTATGACTATGGCTGAATGCGGTCTTGCCGACCTGCTCCAGTCCACCGATTATACTTATCTCGACCGTTCAGGCAAAACACGTGAGGAAGTTGAAGAAATCTACACAAGGGCATTTTCTGCCGACGTATATATTTCAAGTTCAAATGCAATTACTGAAGACGGCGTTTTATATAACGTTGACGGCAACAGCAACAGAGTTGCGGCTATTGCATACGGTCCGAAATCTGTAATTATAATTGCAGGGTACAACAAGATTGTCAAAGACATTAAGGAAGCGGAAATCCGTGTCAAGAGAGAAGCAGCACCGCCTAACTGTGTACGCCTTTACTGCAACACATACTGCAAGGAAAAAGGAGAATGTATTTCACTTTCAAAGGCTGACAGACAGATTACCGACGGCTGTTCAGGTGACGGAAGAATCTGCTGTAATTATCTTATTTCAGCAAAACAACGTCAGAAAGGACGTATAAAAGTAATTATTGTCGGCGAGGAACTTGGCTATTAAAAAAACTCCCCTTGATTATGGTAAGATAAATCGGAATTTTGTGTTTTAGTTAAGAACGTAAGTCTGATTGAATAAAGGAAAGAGGTAAGATAATATGTCAGATAATTACATAACACCAAATAAACAGGATTTAGACAAGGTTGTAGTTCCCGAAAATACAGAATTTTATGAAGAAATGGACTTGATTTTACACTTAGCAAAGAAGTATCCTGATAACATTTGGCTTAAACTTAATTTTCCAACTTCAAAATCAAAGATAGACGAATTTGAAAATAAGAATAATATTAAACTTACAGACGAGTTAAGAGCTTTATATATGTTTGCAGATGGATTCTCTGTTTCGTCTGGTCATCTTGATATTCTTGAACTTGATAAGGTTGAAAAGTCTCTTGATACCAAATGGGAATGGGGAAATACCAAGCATTATATCCTTCTTGGGGATATGATTGGCGATGGTGAAGAGATTTTTTTAGATCTTGATAGTAGCAAAATTATATCATATAATCATGGTGAAGAAGAAGAATATCATAGTATTGCTATGTTGCTCAGTGATATTATTTTTACATTCATAGATGGCGAATTTGAAGACGAAAAATTAAATGAATATATTGGTGATTGGGAAGATGTATAACTTAAAGAATAAATTATACTCACCGCTAATAGAC
>CAMWVV010000145.1 GCA_947177755.1 uncultured Ruminococcus sp.
AAAGAATGCTCTCATAATCTACATGTAAATGAATATAATATAATTATAATAAATCATGAAAATAATTGACTGCTTGAAGTCAGAAAGGACTACGATTATGAAAAAATTTAATTTAAAGAAAAAGGTAGCTTTTTTAATGGCACTGTCATTGACATCAGGTTACACCGGAATTACAAGCTTTGCTACAGAAGTTCTTTCTGACAACAGTAATTCTACAGAAAAGAGTGCAGATAAAAAATATACAGGAGAAATTGATATTACAGTAGGTTCGGCACTATATATGAACGCCGTTGACATCACATTTGAGCTTACAGGTGCTGACGGATTCAGAGAAACCAGAACTGCAAAAGCAGGTGCAGACATAGAAAAAGCAAGATTCAGCAGTCTTCCTGACGGTGATTATACCCTTACCGCAAAGGCAGACGGATTTGCTGACTATGTTCAGAATATTACTGTAGCTGGTAATATGTACTCACTTACAATAACTACAGGACTGGCAAATAATACATCATATAAAGAAGGCGACCTTCACACAGGTGCAATGCTCATAGGTGACGTTGACAGGGACGGCGATATTGACGACGACGATAAAGATAAACTTTTATATGCTATCCGTAACAAAAAAGAAAGTGATGAAATTATAACAGACCTTAACCGTGACGGAAGAACTGACCTGCTTGACCTTGATTTCTTTTCAAAAGGCTACAAAGTTGACAAGCATTTAATTGCTTCAATTGAAGAATCTGTTTCTCCCGCATCAGTTACCGCTACAGTTCCCGATAATACAAAATTAGAGGGCAGTATTGAAAAAATGCTTTGCGGTGCAGAAGAAATCACGCTTTCCCCTGCAAATCCGGACGCTCCGATTTCGGCAGAAAATCCGATAGGTCTTGAGTTTGAAGTAAGTGCCGATGTGGCAGTAGACGGTATCACACTCGCAACAGGTGAAGAGACAAAGATTGAAGAGGGTGAAATTGACGTTACATACGTTGAGGACGGCGAAGAACACACTATACAAGTTCCCGTGAAAAAAGACATTCATTTTCTTCTTAAGGAAAGTGAAGCATATGCCTCAATTGACAGCAAAGGTAATATTCAGGTACATCTCGGCGGAAAGGTTGCAGTAAAGAAAGTGGCTATTACTGTAACATCTATGGCAGACAAAGCAAATATTGCAAAAATCAGTGAAGTTAAATTTGTAAACGACATGGCAAGCCGTATTCCCGAGCCTGAAATGGACAGACCTGAACAGCTTAAGGCAGTGGCAGGCAGTGAAAAATTTTCTTTGAGCTGGAAACCTTGCATGAACGTTACAGGATATGAAGTAAAAATCGAATCAGGTAAAAATGTTGAAACAATACTTGTATCTACAAATACATTAGATGTGACTTCATTCAACAACGATGATGTAAAGAACTTCACAACATACAAAGTAAGTGTACAGTCTGTAAACGGAACATGGAAAAGCGGTTACTGCGATTCTGTTGACGTAACTCCGAAACCTACAAAAGCTCCCGACAAGCCCGACAATGTAAAGGCTTCAGGTGCTTACAGAGCAGTTAAGGTTGGCTGGAGCAACATGGACGATACACAGTCTTACAGTGTTTTCTATAGAAAAATTGACAGCAACGAGGCATTTACTGAAATTTCAGGTATCACATCAAACAGCTATACTATTGATGGACTGGAAGACCTCACAGAATATGAAGTTTATGCAGTAGGTCATAATGAACTCGGTTCAAGCCCGCAGTCACTTCACTGCTCGGCAAAAACAACCAGCCTTGACCTTGCTGATATGCCGAAATACAACCTTATTAATCGTGACGAAGAAGGAAATCCAGGAAAAACACACATTGTTTCTGTTACAAGAAACGGCGGTGAAATGGTAGACAGTCCGCTTGATGCAGAACAGAACAATACTGCATGGGGTGCTGTTGACGGCGACAAATCTTCCTATTACACAAAAGCTACATGGGACGACGGCGGATTCAATAATCTTGGCGGCAATGGTCTGATTTATACTCTCGATAAAGAATATACAATGGATACCATTGGTATACTTACAACAGATACAAACATCGATTATACAAACGTAAGATGCTGGGACGCAGACGGCAATTTAGTATATGAACTTAATTCATCTTATGGTAATCTCTCATCAGCTCAGACCGATGCAAACGGTAAACGTTATTACTACATCAAGTTCCCGAAGCCTGTAACAGCAGCTAAAGTCCAGATTGGTCTTGCACGTTATCTCACATCTCCCAATACTATCGCAGAAACATATTTCTACAGATATGACACACTTATGAATGAAGTTATGGATTTGTATGTAGACGATTTGCACACAGTCCTTAAAGATAACGTTACTCAGAAAACAATTGATGACTTACGTGTAAAAATAAACACTCCCGATGAGTTCGGCGAAATCAATCCTAACTTAGACGCTTTAAGCCGTGAACTTGAAACAGCTGAAAAAATCCTGAATGCCGAATCACTCAGCAGTGCAGTTGAAATACACAACGGCATTACTACAAAAGACACGGGGCGTGGATTCACAGGTATCAACGCATGGCAGCCTCTCGGCGTTACGCTTGGTGTAGGTCAGGAAGTAACAGTTTATGTAGGCTGTAACGGCAAGAAAACTGGTGAAAGTACAGATTTACGTCTTATTTCTACACAGTATCATTCCGAATCCGGCAATGTTTCTCCTGAGGGCGCTAATCTTAAAGTCGGAGCAAATACATTCAAATTAAGCAAAAACAACTTAGTTGGTCAGGAAAATGGTGGTGCTTTATATATTCAATATCAGGGAGCTGCTGATTCAGATGTAAAATATTCTGTACGTGTAACAGGCGGTACAGAAATTCCGATGCTCGACCTCTATAAAGTGACAGATGAAGATGAACGCATGGAAAGAGCAGTTGAATATATCAATAAACTTGATGAATATGTTCCGAAAATCGAAGAACTTCATAACGCAATTCATAAGGATTCAGGAAACAATAAGATTGATTATGATTACGACAGCCAAAACTGTATTTTAGGTGCTTCAGACATAATGCTTGATACAATGATGTATTCTCTCCCAGCACAGCAGATTCTTGCAGGAACAGGAAAGGGTACAGCCGAAGAACGTGCTGAAACTCTCCTCAAGTCAATGCAGGCAACGGAAGATATGATGTATCTTTTCTATCAGCATAAGGGTCTCAATGCTTCTGCACCGACTGAAATCAATCAGATTCCCAAGGGACATCTCAATATACGTTATCAGCGTATGTTTTCAGGTGCTTTCATGTACGCATCTGGTAACCATATCGGTATTGAATGGAACGAAACAAAAGGCATGGTAAACTGCAAGTCTTTGGTTGCAGACGAGAACGGCAAATATGTAAGCGGAAATTATTTCGGCTGGGGTATTGCTCACGAAATCGGTCACTGTATCAATCAGGGTACTTATGCAGTGGCAGAAATCACAAACAACTACTTCGCACAGCTTGCTCAGGCTCAGGACACAAACAAGGGAATGCGTTTCCAGTATCAGAACATATATGACAAGGTGACTTCAGGCACAAAGGGCAGTTGTCCTAATATCGCAACTCAGCTTGGTATGTACTGGCAGTTGCATCTTGCATATGACAATGGTCTGAATTATAAAACATACTCCGATTATGAAGAACAGTTAGCTAATCTCTTCTATGCAAGAGTTGACACATATTCAAGAAACCCTGCTTCCGCTCCTTCACCCGACAGCATAAAACTTACACTCGGCAATGTAAACGACCAGAATTTAATGCGTCTTGCCTGTGCAGCAGCAGAAAAGAACGTCCTTGAATTTTTTGAACGCTGGGGCAAAACACCTGACAATACAACAATAGAGTATGCAAGCCAGTTTGAAAAGGAAACAAGAGCTATCTGCTTTGCTAACGACGATTCAAGGGTTTATGCACTCAAAGGCGGTAAGAGTGTTTTAGGTACTGACGGAAACGTAGAGGCTATAAAAGATGTTTCAGTAAACAAGGGTAAAGCCTCAAATCAGATTGAACTTGATTTCACATCTTACAATATCCCCGAAAGCGACATACTCGGTTATGAAATAGAACGCTGTACAATCTCTGGCGGTGACGTTCAGTCAGTTCCTGTAGGATTTTCAACATCAGACAGTTTCACAGATACAGTTTCAACTCTTAATAACCGTACTGTATTCTACAGAGTTACACTTATTGACCACTATCTTAATTGTTCAGCAGTATTTGAAACAAAGCAGGTTAAAATTTCACACGACGGCAGTATGGATAAATCAAACTGGTCTGTCAGCGTTGAAGGTTTCACAAAGAATGAAGAAAAAATACACGCAACAGAAGAATCATCTTCTTGTCAGGCAGTTCTTACAACACCTGAAATGGATATTATCGATTTCGATTTGGAAACCGTGTACACACCTCACATCGAAAAGGAAAAAGCAGAAATTACTATTTCATTCAATCAGGTACTCACAACTACAGGTCTTAAATATACAGCCGGCGAAGGTCAGGCAATCGGAGCATATGAAGTCTATATATCCGAGGACAATGACTGGACTCTTGTATCACAGGGCAAATTCGACGGCAGTAAGACAGTTTACTTTGCAAATGATGACGGAAAATATATCAGCACTTATGATACAACAGCTGTTAAGCTTGTTATCACAGGTCAGCAGAATCAGGATATTTCAATAGCTGAAATAGATGTACTCGGTGTAACAGGCGACAACGTTGACTTCAGAAAAACCAACGAGGAAAATACAAATGTTATCGGTACACTTGAAGCTGATTACAAATACAGTAAAGATGCAGACGACGTTATTCCTGCTGGTTCACTGATATTCACAGGCTCTTACAAGGGCAACCCTGCTTACAGCACAGTTATTCTCTATGACAACGACGGAAAAGTTGTCGGCGGTGTTGATGAAAACGGTGCTGTAAAGGCACAGCAGATAATACTTGCAGACGTTCCCGACGGCAGCAATATAACAGATGTTTCCGACGGTGTATGGATTTACTGGATTGAACCACAGCATATGAAAGAAATAAAACTTCCTGAATCTGTACGTGTTGAACTCTACAGAGTAAATAACGCTCTTACAAATGAGGGCTACAGACTTGTAAGTGATACATTATTTGAAACATTGCCTGAAAAACTTCCTACAATCATGTTAAATGCTGAATAAGTAAACATTGAATATCAAAAAGAAAGGAGCTTGTTATTATAGTATAGTTGAACTTTCAGAAATAATCCGCAGAAAAAATAATAATGAATAATTCCTTGTAAAAATTATTGTGATTTTTTGCTGTCTGTGTTATAATATAACGTGAGTTCGATAAAAAAGGTAGAAAAAATAGCAATTTTTCGTGATACAGATGATTTTTGCAAGGCATATGAGGAATATTGCAGAAATAATCGGAGTTTGAAAATAAAGAGTTTGATTTAACTTCATGGTACAGATGTTCCTATGATTATGAAGACGATTATTACACACAGCATGAACAGTTGCTTTTTGACATCTGTAATACTTTCGGTGTTGCCAAGGAAGATGTCATGCTTCTTCTTGATTATGGCTACAGTTCTGACGAAATTGAAGATATGCTCATGGACTGTGACCTGCTCCAATCGACAATACAGAATATCAAGTATCAGAATTACTATAACGATTTTTTTATGGAAATTTAACTGAACATAAACCGTCTCAAAAGTGTAATTTTGGGACGGTTATTTTTTATACATTCAGTACTGGATAATCCTGATTTAACGCAATATGAACTATTCCATAAAATAAATTTCAGGAGGTATTTCTATGAAAACAAAAAGAGGTCATCATGAAGGTAGCATCAAACTCCGAAAAGACGGAAGATATGTGTAGTTCTACACGCAAAATACAAAAACGAAAAAAGCCGCCTGATCATGTGAGCAAGCGGTATGTTTTTAGTCCTATTTCCTTTTTGTGCATTTGATCAACCTGCGTCTTGCCTTGCAGCTTCATCTGCCTGTCTTTCATCTTCAATTGCTCCGAGTGTTGTTGTAATACTTATGTCATTGTTCATTCGCTCATTTTCAGTAACAGCTTTTGACAGTTTTGCCATTGTCTCAAGAAAAATTGACTTTGCGTACTCAGGCAGTCCAGAGTAAAGCTCTATAAATTTATCATCACTGACAGGTTTAATAAAATGTTCAAACGGATTTTCAACTGGCTCACGTCCAAGAAGATAATCTAAAGATACATTAAAATAATCAGCAATTTTTTAAAGTATATCAAATTTAGGTTCACTATAGTCAATCTACTTTACAAACGAACACAAAAGTGATATAATAAAAATATGAG
>CAMWVV010000146.1 GCA_947177755.1 uncultured Ruminococcus sp.
CAATTGATCTGCTTTCATATCTTCAGATGAAAAATCCCGACAATTGCAGACTTGTTTCAATGATGGGAGTCAAGCCGAATACCATTATTGAAACTATGAAAAGATACGGAATATCGCCGAAAAATGTGTTTATCTGTTCCGATAATGACAAAGCAGGAAATGAATTTTTTCAGCGTTTGCAGACTGAATTTCCGCAGATAAACCGCACAAAACCTGACGAAAATTTCAAGGACTGGAACGATATGCTGAGAAAAATTCCGATACAAAAGGAGACTGAAAAAATGGTTGTTTACGGCAACAAAATTTGGAACGATGCGACAGATAACAGAGATAAAACGCTCGTTTCGATGCCTGAAAATGAGTTTGAAAAAATGCGAAATTTGCTCAATAATTCGGGCATGAATTACTTTGCTTACTCAAAAAGCGGAACGGTCGTTATGGCGATTAACGACAAGGATTTGAACTGGCTGAAACAGATTTCCGGCAATAAAAATCTGTTCACAAAAAAGTCCGATGTTTCGTATATTCCGCCACAGAAAAATATTATCGGAAATGCAGAATACCGATATATTCCGGACAAAAACTTCATTTCATGCGACAGGGATACAGCATTGAAAATGGCTGAAATTATGACGAAAAATAATATTCAGTTTTCGGGCAGAATTTACCCGTCGGGCAAGGCAACGCTGACCGTAAGCGGTGCGAATTTTGCCGATGTTCAAGCAATTCAGCAGAATGTTATCAATATGCGGAAACAGTTCGCAAAAGCTGAAAAAGCTGGCGAAATTATCGGAAACAAGGCTTACCGTGATATTCAGAACAAGCATTTTTATTACTCAAAATTAAATTCTGAACAGTATCAGAAAATCAAGCCTTTTATCGATACAAACGTACATTACAGCGGTCTGATTCGTAACGGAAAAGTTACTTTTACGGTCGAAAAAGAAGATTCTGCAATGTTTTTAAGGGCTTTGGAAAATGCACAGCGTGAGGTCGGAATTATCGAAAAATTGCAGGAAAACGGTCTTGACAATGAACATATCGGCAGACTTTCGGCGATAATTCATAGATTTGCAGTTGATGATATTCATGAAAGTCTTGATAACTTTTTCACTCCTCAACTTGATGAAAATCAGTTTTCAAAAATGATTTCTCTTGTGAACGATTATCTTTCACAGTCGGTTTCTGAAAGATACGGCGAGTTTTCGGGACTTAATAAAATTCTTGATTTCAAAAATGAAATTGACAGAAATTCGGAATTAAATGAATTTTTTGCGGAGCATAATTTCAGTGATGAGCAGAAACTTGCGATTTCTGAAATGTTTGCGGTTGACGATTCCGTAGTCCGTCTGAACGTGGTTGATGAAACATTTTTGCCGGAAGAAATTTATGATTATTATGATATTCTGCAAAATCATCTTGAGGCAAGTGATGTGACGATGTTCCTTGAAAATCGCAGAAAAATGGCTGTTGAACGTGAGAAAATTTCTGAACTTACTCCGAAAGAAAAAGCGTTTTTAAACAGCGATATTCTGCCTTTTATGACAAAATCTTTGCTTGCATGGGACGAAATCGAGGATTTAGGTTACAGACTTTTTGAGAAGGGCTATAATGACAAATATGCTCCGCATGAAAACGCATCTTTCGGCAACGGTCTGAGTGAAAGCCGACTTTCTGTACTTGCCAGGCGTATGCAGAATGGTGAGGATATTCGCAAGGATTTGACACTTGGACTGCTCGGCGGTCAGGACGTTTTTACTACAAATCACGACAATAAGTTTACGGCAGAATACGGCGAAAATTCGATTACTGCACGTTACGGAAATGCTGAAAGAAATATCAGTTATGAAGATTTGGGCGATGCTTTTCTGTCACTGATAAAATCGGAATATGATGACATTGTTCACGACCGAACTGTTGAGGATTTACAGGATAATATTCCGGATATTACTGTCGAAACAGCCGACAATCTGATTTCAGCTTTTGAAAATGCAGTTACTTCCGACTGGAAAGGTGATGAGGTCAAGGAACGTAAAATTAAAAGTGCGTTGTATGATATTCTCAGTGATGATGAAAAAGCAGAAAAAGCATTTATTTCGATTGCCGATATGAAATATAACTTTAAAATAGAAACGGAAAAAGAAAGTCCGATACATTTCGGATTGCTCGGAAACGGAATCACTGCCTATGATATTTCACGAACAGACAAGGAAACGAATGATTATGTAACTGTTGCTCATATTTCGCCCGAAGGTGTCATAAAAATTTACGATGACAGCATTTCAGAAAAAGATATGTCAAAAATTCAACAGGAGGCTGATTCTGCCCGTGAAAAGTTTTTGACGGATTGGGAAAAGTTAGATACGGTTTCACAGTTCCAAAGATTATACGACAGAGCTGATACGGAAACAATGCTGAATATCGGCAGAGAAAACCTTTCTACAGAGGAAAAAATCCAAAAATATATGCCGTTTGTTTTCTTTGGTGAGGGCGAACGTCCACAGCCTGTAATTGCAGAAAATCCCGATATTTCAGAAAATAAAGGCATTTGGTTTGTACATACAAGCATTTCTGCGGACGGCATAAAAAGCGGTGCTGTCGGCAGAAAAATCAATCCTGATGTGGAAATTTCCGGACATAATATGGAATATTGTAGCGGACTTTTCACGGACGATAACGAACAAGGTTTCAATATCGAATTTGCACAGGACATGGCTGATTTACTCAATAAAAACGGCATTTCGGATTTGCACGAGGCACGCAATTTTATTGACAATGAAATTGCGGAACATGATGATTTTTCTGACATAAGTACGGAAAAAATTAATATTTCTGATGATTCGGAGTTTATACAGCAAGTTGTCCGTGATGTTGAGGAATTGCAAATTTCAGATGATGAGGATATTTCTGCTGTTCATGACATCACTTTTCTTGGCGATAACAGTAAATTTAATGCTGTAAAAGCCATGATAAATACTGAATCTTTCGGCACAACCGTTGTTGACGGTGACAGATTATCTGTTGTTATCTATGATGATGCGGATATTAATGATGTACGACGACTTATAGAAACAGCCATAGATAACGAAGTTTATTTGAACGTTTCTTCTTCAAATTTTCTTGAAAGCAGATTTGGTGATGATTTTTTTGAAATTAACAGCTCAGATAAGGAATATACTCTTGAAGTAAGTATGACTTCTGATGCTTTTGATGAGCCGTATTGTATCGCTAAAATTGATTCTAACGGTGAGTTTATTGACTATTATGAAGATATTGACGGTCATATTCCTGCTTTCTCTACAATAGCAGAAACTCTTGATTACGCCAAAAAATACAAACTTGATGTAACAAATAATTTGGAAGAAATTCCCGAAAATCTGTTTTATACTCTGCAAGATGTTATAGATAAATATTTTGGCACTGATTGTTATTCGGCTGAAACGGTAGACGGTACATGGAAGATTTCTATTGCTGATGGCGATAAAGTTGCTGAGGTACTCCACAATGATAAAGCGATTTGTGGTATCTATAACCGTGATGACAAAATGGAAATTGAGCCTTATGAAAAGTCAACTTCTTTTATAAATATGATTGCTGATGCTATTCTGAATCACAATCCCGACAAGCCTGTAGAGATTATGGACTTGATTGATGATAAGAATATTGACAAACCGCTTTTTACAGATGCGAACGTGATTGAAGAAATCGAAAAAAGCGAAAATTCAACGGATAACCGACCATTTTGGGAAATTCCTGACATTAGCGGTGAACAACTTTCAATGTTTGGCGATTCAGTTCCGCTTTCTCCAAAAAGACAGTCAGAGCCGAAAAAAGAAAAGTTTGCAGATGGACTTTTTGTGGGTAATGTAAACCGATTTACCGCACTTCACGACGAAATTATTCGTGGTACTGGATTTCAGGACGGCAAGTTGCGTGTTCAGAAATTTTATGACGAAAAAAAGCCTACAAATAAGGAATTTGCGGACTTTCTGAAACATGAATACGGTGTTGACGGTGAAATTTCGTTTGTTGACCACGATGCAAAAGGTATGTTTTTTACGCACGAAAACGGCGAAAAATTCAAGTTTACATGGTCTGACATTGCAGAAATGACAGCAGCGACAATTGAAAAAGGATAATACATCGGACAAAAAGAAAAATCAAAAAATCTTGAAAATAATGTTGCGGAGGAAAAGTCTGAAACCGTTGAAATCGGCGATAAATTCAGAAATAAAATGACCGGAGAAATTTCGGAAGTCGTTTCATTGTCGGGAGCATTGCCATATATTACGGACGACTGCACCGTTAAGCGTGAAAGCAATGGGTTTGCAATTACCGGAAATATTTCTTATGAAAAACTTCTTGACGAAAATCTCTATGAGTATATCGGCAGAGATAACGTTGAAGAAAAGACTGATATTTCAGAAAAAACAGAAATGTCAGACAACATTTTGACGCATAATAAGGATATTCCTGTCTATAAAGGTGAATGGAAAATCGCTGATAACAAGGAGCTTTACAAGGATATTGTTACTGAAAATAAACGATTTGCTGAAATGGCGAAATCATTCATAGGTAACGGAAAAAATCCTGCGGAAAGCGTTAAGACTTTGACCGAAGAATTTGGATTTGAGCGTACCGCCTGGCTTACTGCTCTGAATATCGCTGCACACCCATTAGATAATAGATTTTATCAAACGGATAAAGAGTGGGCTTGCAAAGTTCTCGCTCCATATTTTGAAATTCAGCCGGACGAACTTTTCAGACAAGACACAGAAAAAAGCAATACATTTGACAGGATAATCAGTGGTGGTACTCTTTACGATATACACAATACCCACTTAGCACAATTTGCGGAAACTTTTATTCCTGAATACGAAAAATATTTAGAAAAAGCTGTTGCTGTAGAAAAAACAGAGGTGTCAGACAAAAAATCGACAGTGTTAAGTAATTCCTCGACACATGATGAAAATATTCATACTCTCTCCGACAAGGATAAGCAGTTCTTTGCCGATTATCCGCAAATTCCTATGCCCACATATTCCCCGTGGGGTGCTGTACAGGAATGTACCGAAATTGCTCACGGTGCATTTGAGGTATCAACGGCAGGTCACGGCGGTATTATGATTGCCGATGATTTAGCGGAACATATTCTGTCTGACAAAGCAAGAGAAATTGGTTTTGTTGAGGACGGCTGGCATTGCTTTGAAGAAGATGCTGATGCACAAATTCCCCTCCGTGAGATGCTTGATAAGGGCATTATGGATAAGGAAAAATATTTCGCTGAAAAATATAACTCTACTTTTGAGGAAAAGGGAGAATGGTTTAACAAGGCTATAAATGATTCAATTTCAGCTTTTCACCCAAACTACTGGTCTGCTTATACGGCTGAACAGGCTGTTACTTCTGAACAGCTTTCAAAGAATAGTGACAACTTCACAATTACAGATGATTCGCTCGGAAACGGCGGTGCAAAGGCAAAATTCAGGGCAAATATCGAGGCAATAAAAACGCTGAAAACTCTTGAAAAAGAAAACCGTCCTGCGACTGATTCCGAAAAGGAAACTCTTTCAAAATACGTCGGTTGGGGAGGTATTCCGCAGGCGTTTGACAGCGAAAATAAGACTTGGAACAGCGAATTTTCAGAATTAAAATCACTTCTTACTGATAAGGAATACAGTTCCGCAAGAGCCTCCACTCTGGACGCATTTTTCACTTCTCCGACGGTTATTGATGGAATTTATCAGGCACTTGAAAATTTCGGATTTGAGGGTGGAAACGTTCTTGAGCCATCTTGTGGTGTGGGTAATTTTTTTGGAAAAATGCCCGATGAAATGCGTGAAAACAGCAAGCTGTACGGTGTGGAAATCGACAGTATATCGGGAAGAATTGCACAGAAACTTTATCCTGATGCGGATATTTCAATTCAAGGTTTTGAAAAGAATAATTTTCAGAACGGCGGTTTTGACGTTGCTGTCGGAAACGTTCCGTTTGGAGAATTAAGTTTTAAAGATGAAATTCACGGCACAACAAAACTTCACGATTATTTCTTTGCTGAGGCTTTGGAAAAGGTCAAAAACGGCGGTATACTGGCATTTGTTACATCTGCCGGAACTCTTGACAAGCGTGACGAATCAACAAGACAGATGTTGGCAGAAAAAGCTGATTTTATTGGTGCGGTCAGACTTCCAGGCGGAAAAAACGGTGCTTTCAAGGAAAATGCAGGAACGGAAGTTACGACAGACATAATTTTTCTGCAAAAAAATGAGAATAAAAATTCCGCTGAAATTCCCGACTGGGTACATATCGGTGAGACTGCCGACGGACTTCCGATTAATCAATAT
>CAMWVV010000147.1 GCA_947177755.1 uncultured Ruminococcus sp.
AAGAAAAATCTCACCTAAACAATACGGTTCTGTTTTAGACTGAAATGTCCTAAAGCTGTTCTGAAAAGTGAGAAAATCAGACTTTTATCCTATATTACGTCATTTGCCAAAAAAACGGATTTGTCCGAAAGTATAACAAAAAAGCAGTTGGGCTATTCTCCGACAGCTTTTCTTTTCTGTTTCATCGAAAGCCGAACCGCCGGAAATGTCTTTAATGAAAGCATTTTCTATATGTTATGTTGTAAGAAAGCACTCTAATGTATTAGAGTAATGTTATGCATATATCGCACATAGTATACAGATGTATACATTTTTTTATTCACTTTTCAGCGGTCAGTTTCTGATACATCTTCATAAGTTCAGCTACACATTCGCTCTCCGTTATTGTCTTACTAAAGCCATAAGCGTTCATCATAGCGAAGTCATTAGCCTGATGTGCCTTGCGGAGTTCAGGTGGCATTGTCAGTTCGTCGTATAAGTCGGCAAAGAAACCAGGTATTTAGTACTGAGATTATAAGGCTCTGTGTTATTTGTCGAAAATACACTCTAATATTTTTTTGATTTTATTTGGGACAGGAAGTCCCATTTCGGCTGCATTATGCAGTATTTTTAAGCATTCATATGTAGCATAAAACACTATAATGAGCTCACGAAATGAGGTCTCACCTTCCACTATGTATATATCCATTGTATTACCCATCCCAATTAAAATGTATTCTGCAATTTTTTGAGAAAACAACATAAGAGTAAGTCGTTTAAGATTATTATTTTTTACGATTGATACCATTGCTTCTGCAATTATTCCAACGACAATTATTAATGTAAATGCTTTTATCGGATTGTTCCAGCCACCTAAGTACCAAGCCAAAATCTCAATTACAGTATAAGTTCTCATAGTGTTATCCTCCTGTTATTTATTGTTTACATTTATGGTGATTTTTTGTAGATGTTACTACCTCATATTCTTTAGCTTCCTGCTGATACCTCATTAGATTTGTTTTCAATTTATCATCTCCTTCCGTTTATGATTGATGTCCTTTACTGCTATGGCATTTTCAATAAAAAACTACACAGAAAATTCGGCATTAGTTTTGGTGCATTTAATAATTATTTTGTGTAGTTAATTGGCAGGAACGCTGAAATACTCTGCTGATGCTTTTTTTTTCGAAAAAAGCCTTGACAAAATCTAATTTTTGAATAAACTATAGTTATTAGGGGATGTCCGGAGCGAAATTACTTTCATTGGTTTTAACATCTTACATGTATAGTTTACCACATAAATTTTCAAATTGTAACTACACAGACTACATGTACTACACATACGACATAGAACGGTATCCTTCTAAGCCCATATTCAATATTTTCATTTAGAAGGAGGAAAAGTGGAATGCAACATAAAAAATGGCGGAAGATGGTGTGCTGTCTGAATTATTCCTATGTCATGTATAACTTACTGTCGCGTTTGTATGGCGATTTTCATAATCACATCAACATATTCAACGCATTCTTTAACTGCGAGCTGTACTATACAGAGGACGGAAGGTATATCAAGGCAGACGGAACAAACCTTAACACCTATCTTTCGGGAATGCTCTTGCGGAAACGCAATCCATGGACGGTTTTTGTACGCTTTCTGGATACAGGTGAATTTCTTGATAATCAGTACGGAGAACCAACGGCAGAACGATTCAAAGAAATCGTAACAGCGAATGGCAGGTGGAAGATGACTGCCAAGCAGGAAACCAAATTCAGAGACTGTATCAGAAAATGTATCGAAGAATGTTTTGACAATGGTTATGCAGATTTTGTCGGCAAGGAGAAGTTACTAGAGCTTAATGATTCATCATGGAAGGATGATATTTACACATTTGTATTTAAGCTCATAGAAAACACGCTCCGTTGGGGATGTAATAATGATCTTCGCAAGATCGGGGATAGTGAGAAAGCAGAAATAATGCTTGATGCACTTAACTGTTGTGATCAGCATTCTGTAGATATGATTCTCCTTCATAAGATGGATGATATTTATCTTTGATCACAAGTCGCTTATGCTTTTGATATGCGTATCATAGAGGTATAATCCCCTGTGGTACGGCATATCCTTAATAAAGGAGGTTTAAACCACATGACAGGAAATTTGAATGAAACGATTCAACCAATAAGATTGGAGAAAGCTATGATTTACAATGAGCTGTATGATAGGATTTGCGTTTTTATTTCACTAGACAAGCCCATATTCACATACAATCACATGATAAAAGAAAGAATTGCCAAGTCTGCAGCATCGGTGCAGTACTTGCTGGAGCATGAAAAGCTAAGACTCGCAATGAGTTATAAGAAATCGGCAGATTTTGTAAGACTGCCTGAAATGGATGATGTCTACGGTCGAATAGATGATCTTACTTCTGAGTTGCACAATTTAATGATTATGATGACTACATCAGCTAAGATGGATGTTTCTGACAAAGAACGGAGGTGTGTCTTTCATAAATTTGGAAATACGAAGGAGACAAATTTGCTTCTGCACTTCATCAGACTGTACAATACATGGACAAGCCGTTCCGCTGAGTATCTCGTAATGGAAGCAAGACAGAAGCATGATGATGAAAAGTTCCGTCAGCACATTGATAAAACGATTGATACGACAATGCGCAGCCGAATTGAAGAGGCAAGAGCGAATGTAACTGCTGAGTATGATCGAAAACTGAACAAGCTCAGAATGCTTCTATCCGATTATGTGAATGATTTGCACAACATTGCTAACAAGCTGAATGAGGAATACGGGCTACTTGAGCAGTTGGAGAATATGAATGAGTTTCCCGATGATTCCAATTTCTGATTATTTATATCAATTTCGCATAATTCTGTAATTTACAATGAACAAGCACAGATTCTTATGGACATTATAGAAAGAAGCTGTATTGGTGATGATACAGCTTCTTTTCTAAAAAAGAGAGTACTTAACTGAAAAAAGAAATATAATAAAAGAGGACGTTTATAGCCCTCTTTCTTTTTATGATATGTGTTATGTGTTATAACACAACGTATTACACGTGTAACATATAAAATGTTTACATATGTTTACACTGTTTACAAGTGTATACATAGCTTTAATTTTTCTTCGCTGTGAGTTTTTGATAGAGTTTCATAAGTTCAGCTACACATTCGCTCTCCGTTATCTTCTTGTCGAAACCATAAGCGTTCATCACGGCTAAGTCGTTCTGTTGGTGTGCCTTGCGAAGCTCTGGAGGCATTGTAAGCTCATCATAGAGGTCAGCAAGGGTACAAGTAGGGTAGAGGTTGCGTGCGTCTAAAATAGCCCTTGCAGTGCGTTCTATGCGTTCTCTCTGCTCTGGTGTAGGTTCAGGGAACGGGAAATTATTGTACACGATGTCATTTGAATATCTGTATCGCATTTCAAGCCGTCCACAAACAGCACGCATCCACGCCATATGAACATTAGAGGTAAGGACACCGAAGTGATACAGCGTTGCATCAGGGAGCATATTATTAGCATCTCCGCAAATCACGTCCGCACTCATAAAGCCTAACGGAATATATCTTCTGTTCTCCGACGAATGACGTGGTATAAGTATATAGCTTGTGTTCGGCTGTCTGAGTTCCATAAACCTTGTTGAATATTCGGCAAATTTTCTTGTTGCCTCTTTTTTGCTTGCCATTCTGAAATCGTGAACGGCTTTCACTCGTTTCATAATCTCAGGCATTGACTTCAATTCACTGGGCGTTATGTCTAAAAGCCATAAGCACCACCGTTCTTCATTGTGCAGAAATTCCCTTGCACCAAGAAAACGTTTGATATACTTTTCTGCTTTCGGCTCTGATTTCAAAATCATTTCTTTTTCAGCTGTAGTCAGGAAAAAATGTCCGCCGTCTACTGCACCGCTACCCTTGATTATTTTAGGAACATCAGAAACAGGTTGTTTTCTGCTCTCAATGAAAATGTTTGGAGAGGCTATCAAGTAAGGACTAATATTTTTTACAAGCTGAAAATTCTCCGAATTGTACAATTTTTTGGGGCTGTTATTGTTCATAGTGCTGAAACCAACAATAACACAATGAATGTGTGCTTTTTGGTTTGCCTCACTATCCCACCGGAACGTCCTGTATGCAAAATCAATAGACACTCCAAAACGCTCACAGAGAGGTTTCCAGACGCTTGCAACCTGTTCGCCTTGTGTTATACTGTTGGTCGACACAAAAGCCGTCTGAACGCACGTGGAGTGCATTAGAGACGATGCTTTGAAGTACCAACCGGCTACATAGTCAATTTTGCCGGCGGTCTTGTATGGCTTGCCCTTTTCGTCAACATAAATACTCAAAATATCCGCTTTTTGTTCCTTACTCTGCAACGAGTAGCCGACAAACGGCGGATTTCCCATTATGTAGGACAGTTTTTCTTTCGGCACAACGCTCTCCCAGTCAATGCGGAGGGCGTTTGCTTTGGTAATATTGGCATATGATTTCAACGGCAGGAAGTCGAGTTCGTGTTCAACGATTTCTTCCGTCTCTTTCATCATCTGACTTTCGGCAATCCACAAAGCTGTTTTTGCGACCGTAACCGCAAAATCGTTAATTTCAATGCCGTAAAACTGGTGTATTCCGACTTTGATTAAACCGTCAAGGTTAAACATCTTCTGTCCGTCATAAATCGCACGTAAAGCCTCATTTTCAAGCCGTCTAAGGCTTATGTAAGTCTCCGTCAGGAAGTTACCACTACCACAAGCAGGGTCAAAAAACGTGAGTGATGACAGCTTGTTTCTAAACTCCTCTAAACGTGCAAGACGTGTCTTGTTGACCTTGATTTCAAGAATACTTGACAGTTCTGCTTTTAAATCGTCCAAAAACAATGGGGCAATGACTTTGTGTATGTTCTCAATTGACGTGTAATGCATACCGCCTGACCGACGTGTTTCAGGGTTCAGGGTACTTTCAAAGACCGCTCCGAATATGGTAGGACTGATTTCAGACCAGTTAAACACCTTGCTTGCACCGTTTACCAATAAATCAACGATTTCTTCTGTAAATCGTGGGATTTCTATATTTTCGTCCGCAAACAGTCCGCCGTTGACATACGGAAATGCTGACAATTCATCATCAAGATAGGGGTCATGGTCTTCAGGCTTGGTATCGAGGACTTGAAACAATTCAATCAGGGCTTTTCGCACATCTCTTGCCTGAAAACGTTTCAAATAGTTACCGAACATCTTATGTTGTCCGAAAATTCCGGCATCTTCCGCATACAAGCAGAATACAAGCCGTACACAAAGCATATTCAGACTTTTGAGAGTTTCAGGACTGTCAGGGGTCTTGTATTGTTTTAATATCATGTCATACAGCTTGCCGACCAGTTCGCCAGCTTTAAGTGAGATTTCCATTTCCCTCTTGATGCTGTCATTGCCCGTATCAACAAGGAATTGAAGTCTGTAGTAGTCTTTCGGCAAGTCTTTCAAAAAGATTTGTTCAGGCTCACTGTTTGGCTTGTTCATATCATAAACGAGAAATTCACTGAAATTACAGGTCACAATCCAACGTGGTCTGTCATCATATGGTAATTCAACGGAATATCTCTTTGCTTGCTGAAACGGAGACAGCAAAGAGCCGTCGGACTGTCTGATAGCTTTTCTTAGGTCTTTACCTAAGCTTTTCTGCTCAATCATAACGTGTGTAGCATTGATATAGCCGTCAATGAAAGATGTATGGTCAAGCTTAACCTGTTCTTCAAAGATGATGTATTCAGTAGCATCAGGCACGCCTAAGACGTTCTGCAACAAGTCTATCCAAAATCTTTGACTTTCGCCCTTTTCATATCCCTTACCTGTCCAACGTTTCACAAACTCTTTCACTGATTTTTTTCTTGCATCATTCATATTTGTTCACTCCCACAAAAATATAATTCAATTATAACACAACTTGAAAATTCATTCAATAAAACAACAGTTTGGAAATTTAAAGAATGGTTCGTCATTTTGCACAAAAAAAGAGGGTAACAACAGGTAACATCAAAGAAAAATCTAATGTTACCTCACTTTTTGGCTATACATAGCATAAAATCAAAAATAGGTAACAACAGTAACATCAAATTTCTTGTAAAAGTTTGAAAAATACCATTTTTGCATTTTTTTGTTACCGTTTTGTAATCTTTTCTTTCATTTTTATCGAAAATTTTATGTTTTAGTAGTAAATTGATGTTACTGTTGTTACCTTACTTAAAAAAATAAGTATATA
>CAMWVV010000148.1 GCA_947177755.1 uncultured Ruminococcus sp.
AATTATTATCTTCACCGTAATAATCGTTATAATTATAATCGTCACTGTAAGTATAATTGTTTTCTCCTGAATAAGTATCTTCCGACGAATCCGAATTTTCGTTTATGCGTGAATTGAACTGGCTGAAAATAGCTTCCTGTTCGGGATTGGCTTCTTCCCTTATTGCAGGCTGAACGGGATTTCCCGACGCATCGGTAGATACTTCCGGTTCTTCTTCGGAAACTCCTACAGGTTCTTCTGAAGTTCTGAAACTACACTGATTAGTGCCGACCATAGTAAGATAGCCCTTTTTGCCTTTTACGGTATCGTCGTTCATAACCGTTTCAGCAAGATTCAGTTTATAGTCAGCATCATTCCAGTTTCCCATTTTAAAGACAGTACCGTTATTGTAATTTATTACTATTGCAAATTCGTCATTCATGTCAACAGACAAAACACTGCTGTTTTTGTCAGACGAAATACTTGCTATAATTTCACTGAAAGCTTCGTTTTTGTGTTCGCTTTCGGTTCTGACCACCTGACCGAGTTCGGTTGAAACGGGTTCGAGACCGCATATTGTCGGCAATCCGTCAGTTTTAAAATTGTTGTTTTCAAGAATTTTTCCCAGTTTGCTTACAACAAGCACGCCTTCGCTGTACTCCACATTGAAAGCAGGAACGCAGAAAGTTACTTTTATTTCAAGTGCCGACGGAAATTTTCTGTTGACCTCTGCCGTTTCAACATACAGAAGTTCATTTAATATGCGTTCAGCACTTTTTTTGGTATTAAGTCTAAGCAGATTGTCGCCTATACTTACACCTGACGCATTGAAAATCTGATTTTCGTCATATCTTTCGGATATATTTGAAATATGCACTTCCTCTATATTAAAAAGAAATGTATAACTCATGGTTATTCCGATTGTAAGGACAAGTGCAATTACAACAACGGCATAAAGATTCATATTACGCCGTCTGCGTCTCATACGTTTTCCGCTGTTCCGTCTTTCAACGTTAGTTTTCTCAACATCTTTCATATTTTCTCCATACTGTTCAGACTCTGCGTATATCACCGCCGAGATGTCTGACAGCCTCTTCTATTTTTTCATAACCTCTGTCTATATGGGATATTCCCGATATTTCGGCAGTTCCTTCCGCTGAAAGTGCCGCCGAAACCATTGCCGCACCGCCACGCAGGTCGGTGGCTTCAACATTTGCACCATGAAGCTGAGGAACGCCCTTTATCACTGCAATTTTGCCGAGAACCTGTATATCCGCTCCCATTTTAACGAGAGCGTCGGTGTGTCTGTAACGGCAGTCAAAAATATTTTCTTCAAAAACGCTCGTACCGTTTGCCGTAACAAGTGCCGACATAAGCACCGCCTGTGCATCTGTAGGAAACCCAGGGTGCGGCATGGTACGTATTCTGTCCTTAACGGCTTTAAGACGTGAACCGCTTCTTAAATAAATTCTGTCATCATAAGTATAGATACTGCACCCCGTCTGTTCAAGAACCGAGACAAATGGTTCTGTTTCTGCAACGCATACATTTTTAAGTACGATTTCACCGCCTGTCGCCGCAACCATTGAAAGATATGTTGCACACGCTATTCTGTCGGGCATTATGGCGTATACACAGCCGTGAAGTCTGTTCTGCCCTTTAATAACGATACGGCTTTCACCGTCGCCCGAAATTTCCGCACCGCAGGCTCTCAGAAATCCGCACAGGTCGCATATTTCAGGTTCACGTGCGGCGTTGTTTATGACTGTTTCACCGTCTGCCGTTACAGCACAAAGGATAATGTTTTCAGTCGCTCCCACCGACGGAAACGGAAGTGAAATTTTTGCACCGTGAGCCTTACCGAAAGGAACACGACAGATAATTTTTCCGTAGCTTTCACGTATATCCACGCCCATCTTCTTCATAGCCGCCAGATGCATATCAATCGGACGTGGACCGAGTTCACAGCCCCCAGGAATACTTACAGTACACTCACCCGTCCTGCCGAGAATCGCCCCCATAAAAATAATTGAAGAACGCATTTCACGCATTAGATTTTCGGGTATTTCGGTTTTACTGATATTCTGCGAATCAATTACGGCAGTATTGTCCGAGAATCTGCAACGGCTGCCAAGCCCGTTAAGAATCCTTGATGCCGAATATATGTCAGTAAGTTCGGGACAGTTATTAAGTACACATTCCTCACCGCAAAGCAGTGAAGCCGCCATAATCGGCAAGGCACTGTTTTTACAGCCCTGTAACGAAAGTTCACCTCTGAGGGTTTTTCCTCCGTTTACTATCAGTTTCTGCATTATACCACCTCACAGTATTTTTTTGTATATTATGCTGTGAAGTGATTTTGTGTTACTTTTTGTTTTTTGATTTTTCGTAAAGCTTGTCAATAACATCAAGAATACGCCTGTTTGTATCATCAAGGTGAAGCTTTGACGCACTGTCAGACATAATCTGAACTTTGTCGGGGTCATTGTAGAGCTTTTCTATTTCAGAAATGATTTTTTCGTTTGTAACGTCTTTCTGTTCAATGACGACCGCCGCACCTGCCTTACCGAGAACCATAGCATTATGATACTGATGATTTCCCGCAACAATCGGCGAAGGAATAAGTATTGAAGCTTTTCCTGCCGCTTCCAGTTCCGCAAGAGTAGAAGCACCCGAACGGCATATAACCAAATCGGCAGCGGCAAGACAGACATTCATGTCGTTTATGTACTCCATAATTCTCAGACGGTTATTTTTCATTGGTATTCCTGCATCTTTCATTGCTTTCGGAAAAGTATCTTTTCCCATACCGCCGTAACCGTGGATATGATTTATACGGAGATTGTTTTTTGTATGCCACTTTATAGTCTCGGTCATTGTTTCGTTTATACAGCCTGCTCCGAGACTTCCGCCGAATGACAAAACAGTAAAATCATTGTTGAAACCGAGTTTTCTACGTGCTTCTGATTTGGTCATTTTATTTATATTACTTCTTACGGGCAGACCAGTTACGCTGTATTCAAACTTATCCTTATCCATGAAGTCAAGTGCCTCAATAACAGTAAACATTACATAGTCAACTTCCTTTGCAAGAAGTTTGTTTGTAACTCCGGGATAGGCATTCTGTTCATGAATAGCCGACGGAATACCCATTTTTGCAGCCTTGCGTATAACAGGACCTGCGGCATAACCGCCTGTACCTATTGCTATATCAGGCTTGAAATTAGTTATAATTTCCTTTGCACGCTTTCCCGAAGTGGCAAGATAAGTCACAGCCTTTATATTACGTCCGACGTTTTCGAGTGAAATTTTCCTCTGAAAACCTGCCACTTTTATTGTTTCAAGCTTATATCCCGCTTTCGGAACAAGCTTCGACTCCATACCTTTCGGAGTTCCTGCAAAGAGGAACTCAGCATCAGGGTATTTTGATTTTATAATATCTGCGATTGCAAGCCCAGGGTTAATATGCCCCCCCGTACCACCGCAAGCTATCAGTACTTTCATTCATTCAACTCCTTTATGCGTTCTGCGGTTCTTCATAAATACTTCTTCTGGCTGAGGGTTTTGGTTTTTCGTCAGGGTAATGCCTCTGCTGTGATATATTGAGCATTATACCCATTTCCGCAAGTTGCATTATCAGGGCAGTACCTCCGTAACTGAAAAACGGCAGACTTATTCCCGTATTCGGCACAAGATTGCTGACAACGGCAAGATTCACAACAGTCTGTATTCCTATCTGTGTAGTTATTCCGACCGCTATAAGCATACCGAAACGGTCTTTGCACCGTACTGCTATTGAAAAGCCCTCAACCACCAGCAGAAAGAATACAATTATTATTGCCAATGCACCGACGTAGCCGAGTTCTTCACAGACAATGGGAAAAACAAAGTCATTTTTCGTTTCTGGAAGATAAAGATATTTCTGCCTTGAATTTCCGAGACCGAGACCGAAAAGTCCGCCCGAACCGATAGCGATAATTGAATTTGCTGTCTGCCATGTATCGTTGAGAACATCGGCAAACGGGTCTTTCCATGATTTGATACGTGTGGAAACATAGCTCCCAGGGATTGATGCCTGATAGCCGATAACGCTTACCGCTCCGACAACTGCAATTGTTCCGAGCAGAAAAAACTGCTTTCTGTTTGCACCTCCGCAAAGAATCATTGAAATAGAGATACAGCCGATAAGTATAATACCGGAAAGATGCGGCTCTTTATAGAGAAGCAGTACATATACACCCATAAGCATGGCATATTTCATGATACCTGTCTTAAAGGTATTCATTTTTCTGCCGTCTTTTTCCATACTGTATGCAAAGAAAATAATTATTGCAAGCTTTGCGACCTCCGACGGCTGAAAGTTTATAGGACCTATATCGAGCCATCTTTTCGCTCCCATTGAACCGCCCTCGTCGTTACCTATAAGCAGTACAAGTATAAGAAGTATACCGCCGATAATATAAAGAAGCCCTGCAATATTCAGTTTTTTCAGGACAGGCAGTTTGACTTTCTTGAAATTATGGTAGTCCATTTTCATAAAGAAAATCATTGCTATAAATCCCACAACAGCGTTTTTCGCCTGATTTTTGGCATAGAAAAGACCATCACCATCATGCTCGCTGTAAGCCCACGCATAACTTGCGGACGACATCATAACAAGTCCGACCACAAGAAGAATCATTACATAGGCAAAAAACGAAAGGCTTATATCACCTTGCCTGCCTTCACCGATAAATGTGCGGAAAAGTCCCACAGACTTCTTTTTTTTGCTTTTACGTTTTGCCATTACTTCCTCCCTTACATTTATTCAGAATAAAAATTTTTATCTGCTGAATACCAGCAATGTAATTATTCCCAGTATGCCGAAAATAATGCCAGCAAGTGAAAAAGTAATCACTATTTCATATTCTCCGAAACCGCTCATTTCAAAATGGTGGTGAATAGGGGTCATTTTAAAAATTCTCTTTCCCTGATGGTCGGGGCTTATCTTTTTTGTGAACTTGAAGTAGATGACCTGAATAACAACGGAAAGTGCTTCAAGTATGTAGACCATTGCGACGAGAAGAAGAAACAGATGATTGTGCAGAACAAGTCCGACACCCGTCACGGCTGCACCGAGAAACATTGAACCTGTATCACCCATAAAGCACTTCGCCGGATTGAGATTCCAGAGCAGGAAACCAAGACAGCCACCGGCAAGAGCCATTGTAAAATAAGAAATTTCGTTCTGTTTGAGAATGGAGCAGGCAACGGTAAAAATAAGCATTGAAATGAAAGTCACCGAACCACACAGACCGTCAATGCCGTCAGTAAGATTAACTGCATTTGTAAGATAAATTATAACAGGTATCATAAGCAGATAGTAGAAGATATTAAGCGGAGGACTCTGCCAGAAACCGAGGTCAATGACCGTTGAAGTATCACCGAATTTTTTAAGTGCAAACAGAAAACCTACCGCAAATATCACCTGCAATATAATTTTCTGTATCGGCGTAAGACCATCATTGTTTTTTCTCGATACTTTTATAAAGTCGTCAATAAACCCGATAAGTCCGAAAAGCGAGGCAAAAACTATACACGCAAGCAGACGGTAAAAAGCGTAGTGATTTTCGGGATTGGTCATATCAGCCCCCACTTTCCACCTGTAAATCCAGTAGCCTGCAATTGACGTTATGACAGTTGAAAGTATGAACATAAAACCGCCCATTGTGGGAGTACCCTGCTTTTTGGCGTGCCACTGCGGACCGTCCTCCGTTTTGATAGGCTGACCGAATTTAAGTTTATGCAGAAACGGAACTATTTTGAATCCCGATATTCCTGCGATTAAGAATGACAGCATAGCTGTAATTAAATTTATTATCCAGAATGACATTAATTCTCACAACTCCTGATTGTTGGTAATTTCCGATTATCTGCGGACGGATTAAAGCATTTTAAGACCGTCTGCAACAACCTCACGTTCATCAAAGTGAATATGCCTGTTGCCTTCAAGAATCTGATAATCTTCATGACCCTTTCCTGCAAGTACTATTATATCACCTTTTTCCGCAATTTTCAAGGCATGATAAATGGCTTCACGCCTGTCTGTAACCACATCATACGGAATATCGCTGTTTTCCAGTCCCGTAAGAATCTCCTTTATAATTTCGTCGGGATTTTCGTCACGGGGATTATCCGAAGTAACAACAAGCTTATCGGCATACTTTGCGGCTGCCTTTGCCATTTTCGGACGTTTTGCGGCA
>CAMWVV010000149.1 GCA_947177755.1 uncultured Ruminococcus sp.
AATTTTAAGGAGGAATTAAAATGACTATTCAGGAACTTATTGAAAAACGTGCGAAAGCTTGGGATAATGCCCGTGACTTCCTCGAAAGCAAACGCAACGACAGCGGACTTCTGTCCGAAGAGGACGGAAAGACTTACGACAAAATGGAGGCTGAAATTGTCGCTCTCGGCAAGGAAATCAGCAGACTTGAAAATCTTTCTGCAATCGGCGATAAACTTAATCAGCCTACATCTTCGCCGATTCTCAACACACCAAATGTAAAAACGGGCAGAGCTTCCGACGAATACAAGACCGCCATGCTTACGGCTCTCCGTACAAATTTCAAGCAGATAAGCAATGTTCTTCAGGAAGGCGTTGACGCTGACGGAGGTTATCTTGTACCAATTGAGTATGACCGCCGACTGATTGATGTTCTTGATGAGGAGAATATTGTCCGTAAGCTTGCAACAAGAATTCCAACAAGCGGTGAACACAGAATCAATGTGGCTGCTACAAAACCCGCTGCCGCATGGATTGAAGAGGGTGCGGCTCTCACGTGGGGCGATGCTACTTTTGACCAGATTCTTATGGACGCTCACAAGCTCCACGTTGCTGTCAAGGTTACAGAAGAACTGCTCTATGACAACGCTTTCGGACTTGAAAACTATCTGCTTACACAGTTCGGAAATGCTCTCGCAAACGCTGAAGAGGACGCTTTTCTTAACGGTGACGGTACAGGCAAGCCTACAGGTATTTTTTCGGCAACAGGTGGAGGACAGGTTGCCGGAACTCTCGGCGGTGCAATCAAAACCGATGACGTTATAGACCTTGTCTATGCCCTCAAACGTCCATACCGCAAGAATGCTGTTTTTATCATGAACGACAAAACTCTTGCATCACTCCGCAAACTCAAGGACAACAACGGCACATATCTCTGGCAGCCGTCATATCAGGCAGGAGAACCCGATAAGGTACTTGGCTATATGGTACATACTTCTGCTTACGCTCCCGAAAATGCCATTGCATTCGGTGATTTCAAGTATTACAATATCGGCGACAGGGGCTCACGTTCGTTCAAACAGCTTAACGAACTTTTCGCCGGAAACGGTATGATTGGTTTCGTTGCAAAGGAACGTGTAGACGGAAAACTTGTGCTTCCGGAAGCTGTACAGATTCTTAAACTTTCCTGATTCTGAAAGGTGGTGGGCAGGGTGGTATCATTAAGCGAAGCAAAAAATTATTTAAGAGTTGACGATTGTGAGGACGACAAGCTGATTTCCGACCTGCTTCTGACCGCAAAAAAACTCTGCATGGACGTAGGACGTATGAGCGAAGATAAGTTTGAACGTAATGAGGACACCACAAGAACCGCTATGCTGTTCACGGTGTCCTACCTCTACGAAAACCGTAATACAGCGGATTTCCATAAACTGACACTCTCGCTGCGTTCTATTTTATTTGCACAGCGTGAAGGAGTGATTTAGTGGAAATCGGTAAACTTAATCAGCGTATCACGATTTTGGAAAATACAACACGTATTGATAATATCGGTAACCACAAGTCTCAGCAGGACGAAATTTTTTCCTGCTGGGCTTGTGTGTCCATACGAAATTCCATGAACACTTCTACAGAACAGACGAAAGCCGGAGTTACTAAAGAAGTTCAGACTTTGCAGTTTATGATTCGTCAGAACAGTGAAACACTTAAAATTTCAACCACTGCAAACTGTATTTCTTTTCATGGTATGATTTATGATATTACAGGTATATCACAGGATTTTGAACGTCGTGATTACTTGAAAATAACAGCTGTTGCGAGAAAGGCAGGTAACAGAAATGACATCTGTTGACAACTTAGCAGATGAAGTCATGGAAAGTCTGCACGAATATGCAGAACTGTCAACTTCAGCAATGAAAAAAGCCGTCCGAAAGACCGCAACTTCTGTCAAAAAAGATATTTCCGCCAACGCTCCGAAACGTACCGGCAAGTATGCAGGAAGCTGGACTACCAAAAAAACAAAGGAAAACAGTCATACACTTGAAATGACTGTACATTCCAAAGACCGATATCAGCTTGCACATCTTCTTGAAAAGGGTCACACAAAACGTGGCGGAGGTCATGTTGAGGGTAAACCTCATATAGCTCCGGCAGAGAAAAACGGTGCGGAACTTCTTGAACGTCTCATCAGAAAGGAACTGTAATGACTTACGAAGAAATCAATGAAATGTTGCTTGAAACGGGACTTCCCTTTGCTTACCACCACTTTGCAGAGGGCGAAAGTCCTGAACCGCCTTTTCTGATTTTTCTGTCAACCGGTGAAAATACTTTTTCTGCGGATAACCTGATGTATCACAGTTTCAAGGAGCTTGATATTGAGTTGTACACAAATGAAAAATCTCCCGAAACAGAGGCAGAAATCGAGAGAATTTTAAAGCAACATCATATTTTTTACGATAAAACTGAGACATGGATTGAGAGTGAAAAACTCTATGAAATCCTGTACGAAATGGAGGTATAGCCTATGGCTACTATGGAAAAAAACAAGGTCAAATTCGGTCTGAACAAGGTTCACTATGCAAAAGTTCTGTCTTTTGACGACGAGGGTGTGCCTACATATGCAACGCCTGTACGTATTCCCGGTGCTGTTTCGCTGTCAATCGACGCAAACGGCGAGGCTGAAAATTTCTTTGCTGACAACGGCGTGTATTATGTCATCAACAACAATTCAGGCTATGAAGGTGACCTTGAAATTGCACTTGTACCAACTGAATTTGCAACGGAAATTCTCGGTGAAATCCTTGATAACAAGGGCGTACTCATTGAAACAAATACCGCTGAACTTCAGCAGTTTGCACTTCTCTTTGAGTTTGACGGCGACAAGCACCATATCCGTCACGTTCTCTACTGCTGTTCCGCATCACGTCCGGCGACCGAGTCAAGCACCACAGAGGACAGCAAGGAAGTCAAGACCGAAACGCTTTCACTTACTGCAACTGCCCTCAACAACGGTCTTGTCAAGGCACGTTCCTGCGAGCAGACCGACAAGGCAACCTATGATTCTTGGTACAACAAGGTTTATATGCCTGATTTCACAGTGACACAGGCAAAGTCGACCGCAAAGGCATCATAATGAGGTGATTTTATGGGACTAAAAAGAAACATTGTCGTTGATGGCATGGAAGTACCGTTCAAGGCGAGTGCAACCGTGCCACGTCTTTACAGAATGAAATTCGGACGTGACATCTTCAAGGACTTTTCCGCCTTACAGAAATCCGTAAAAACCGAAAATGAAGATAGTTCAGAAATCGAAATTGAGAGCCTTGAGACGTTCGAAAATATCGCCTACATTATGGCACGTCACGCCGACCCTGAAAATGTTCCGGACAATCCTGATGACTGGCTTGAACAGTTCAACACTTTTTCGATTTATGAAATTTTACCGCAGTTACTTGATTTATGGGGAATGAACAATGAAACTCAGGCGGTTGCTAAAAAAAACATAGACCACTTGACCGCCCGATGACAACACCGTTGTTTCTGCTCCGATGCGTTCAGCTGGGGTTGAGTCTGTCAGAACTCGACCTGCTGACCATCGGTCTTGTGAATGATATGTTCACTGAAAAAGAAAACGATGACTTCAAGTATCCGTACAAACCTACTCAGGAAGATTTTGATAAATTTTAGCAGTCGGAGGTGAAAGCATGGCAAACCGAATAAGAGGTATAACCGTTGAGATAAACGGCGATACAACTGGTCTTCAGGAATCTCTTTCCAAGGTCGACAAGAGCATAAGAAACACACAGTCACAGCTTAAAGACGTCGAAAAACTGCTGAAACTTAATCCGACAAATACTGAACTTCTTGCACAGAAACAGCGGTTACTCGGCGAGGCAATTGGCGACACTAAAGAACGTCTTGAAGCCCTGAAAACTGCAAGTGACGAAGCCGCCAAAACCAAAGACAATTACGACGACTGGAAAGCAAAGTACGACCCGATAAAAGAAAAAATTGGCGAAACCACTAAAGAACTGAAAAAGCTGAAAGAACAATCCGAAAAAGCCAACGAGCAGCTTTCAAAGGGCGAAATATCACAGGAAGAATATGATAAGCTGCAGAATAAAGTCAAGGAAACTTCTGACAAGCTGGAAGACCTGAAAAAGTCAGCAGAAGACGTATCAAAAGAATTCGGACACCCTGTATCTCAAGAACAGTTTGATGCAATACAGCGTGAGATTATCGAAACGGAACAGGAATTACAGAATCTTCAGAGAGAGGCAGAAAATTCAAGGGAATCTCTTGTTAAAATCGGAAAAGCCGGAGAAGGATTACAGAACATCGGCGGAAAAATCAGTGGTGCGGGTGAAGCATTAATGCCTGTTACTGCCGGAATTGTCGGACTTGGTACACTTGCAGTTAAAACCGGAGCGGAGTTTGACAGTGCAATGAGTCAGGTGTCTGCTGTTTCCGGTGCAACAGGTGAAGATTTGGAGGCTTTAAGGTCAAAGGCTCGTGAAATGGGCAGTGAGACGAAGTTTTCCGCAAGCGAAGCCGCCGAAGCTATGAACTACATGGCTATGGCAGGCTGGAAAACAGAAGATATGCTGAACGGTGTTGAAGGTATTATGAACCTTGCCGCCGCCTCTGGTGAGGAACTTGGCACGACTTCCGATATTGTAACCGACGCTTTGACAGCTTTAGGTTATCAGGCACAGGATGCAGGGCATTTTGCAGATGTTCTTGCAGCGGCATCTTCCAACGCCAATACAAATGTCTCAATGATGGGCGAAAGTTTCCAGTATGTTGCACCTGTTGCGGGTTCGATGGGAGCTTCTGCTGAGGATTTGGCGATTGCTTTAGGTCTTATGGCAAACTCTGGTATAAAGGCATCACAAGCCGGCAATTCATTGAAAAACGGTCTTGTAAACCTCGTAAAACCGACTGAGGCACAGGTTGCGGCAATGTCAGCTCTTGGACTTGCCTATACTGAAACAGTACAGGTTTTTGACGATGACGCAATCGCAAAAGCACAGGAAAAAGTAGACAAAAAAACTCGTGAATATGAAAATGCAGCAATACGTCAGAAAGATGCTGTTGAAAGATATGGAGAATCTTCCTCACAAGCACAGATTGCTACTAATAACCTTGAGGGTAAATTAGAAGAACTTCACAAAGCACAGGAGGCTCTCACAGTTGCACAGCAAGGCACAACAAAAGAAGTCCTCACAGGTGCAGATGCTTTTACTGACGAGTATGGCAACATGAAATCGCTGGGTGAAATCATGGATGTTCTGCGTTCTTCCCTCGGTAAAATTGACGTTGCACTCGTTGACAGTGAAGGTAATGCCCGTGAATATGATGATATTATTGAGGAACTCAGTCAGACAGAAGAGGGGCTCGTTCAGTCTGAACAGCTTAAAAATGCGGCTATTCTGTTTGGAAAACAGAACCTTTCCGGTATGCTTGCTATTGTTAATGCCAGTGAAGAAGATTATGAAAAACTCACAAATGCAATCTACAACTGCGACGGCACAGCACAAGGTATGGCGGAAACCATGCAGGACAACCTTGAGGGACAGCTTACTATTCTGATGTCACAATTGCAGGAATTAGCGATTTCCTTTGCCGAAATACTTATGCCGGCAATACGGAATATTGTGACAAAAATTCAGAACCTTGTGGATAAATTCAACGCTCTCAGTCCTCACACAAAGGAAACTATAACAAAAGTCGCTCTGATTGTTGCGGCAATAGGTCCGCTTCTTATTCTTATCGGAAAACTCACCACAGGAATCGGTGGAATGATGACAGTATTTTCAAAAATGCCTGCAATCATGACCAAAGTCAAGGGCGGATTTACTGCCGTAAAAACTGCTATAATGGGAATTTCCGCACCTGTAGTAGCCATAGTAGCCGTGATTGCTGTTTTAACAGCAGCGTTTAAGCACCTTTGGGACACTAACGAAGACTTCCGCAACAGCATCACTGCAATATGGGACGGAATAAAAGCGACTTTTGAACGTCTTACAAGCGGAATTGTTGACCGTCTGAACGCTCTGGGCTTTAGTTTTTCCGATATTACCGAAGTCATAAAAGCTGTATGGGATGTTTTTTGTAACTGGTTAGCACCGATTTTTGAAAACACTTTCAAATATATTGGTGAAATTCTTAATGCTGCAGTTGACGTAATACTGGGAATTGTAGACTTCTTTATTGGTCTTTTTACA
>CAMWVV010000150.1 GCA_947177755.1 uncultured Ruminococcus sp.
GGGAAATATGGAATATGGGGTGAATATTGACAGGTGGAATATGAAGTGATATAATAAATTTACTATAAAAATATAATTACGGATTATATTTTTATGCATATATGACGAAAGGAGTGTGTTATTATGAAGATAATGCATTTGTCAGACCTGCATATAGGTCTTAAACTTATTAACCGTAGTATGCTTAAAGACCAGCAGTTTATTTTAGGTCAGATTACGGAAATTGCCAAAAAACAGAATCCCGACGCAATTGTTATTGCAGGTGACATTTATGATAAGCCACTGCCGTCGGCTGAAGCGGTAAAGGTTTTTGACGACTTTATTTCTGCTCTTTCGGTTTCTGTTCCAGAAACTGAAATAATGATAATCAGCGGAAACCATGACAGTGCCCAGCGTGTTGACGTTTTCCGCAGTATCCTGTCAAAACACAGGATTCACATGATTGGAAATCCGCCTGTTTATCCCGACGAATATATTGAAAGGGTTACATTGTGTGATGATTTCGGAAACGTGAATTTCTTTCTTCTGCCGTTTATCAAGCCGTCAACAGTGAGACTTATTACAGGTAATGACGGAAACGGGAACAGTCTTTCATACAATGAAGCGGTACACAGAATTATTGAACGTGAAAATATCAATATAACAGAAAGAAATGTGCTTGTAAGCCATCAGTTTTATCTTAAATGCGGTACTTCTCCGGATACGGTTGAAAGAATGGATTCCGAAACAGTAACAGTCGGAAATATAGATAATGTCTATGCGGACGTTCTTGAAAAATTCGACTATGCGGCACTTGGTCATATTCATAAGCCGTCAGATGTTGGAAGCGAATTTTATCGTTACTGCGGTACGCCTGTTGCGTGTTCGGTAAGTGAGGCAGGACAGCAGAAAGGCGTTATAATAGCGGAGCTTGCCGAAAAAGGAAACATTAAAACTTCCGTTATTCCGTTGAAACCGCTTCACGAGGTACGTATTATAGAAGGGTCGTTCGACGAGATTATGGAGCAGGGGTGTGACGATTATGTAACTGCCGTTATAACGGAAAAGACGGAAACAGGCAGAAAAGATACTAAAAACGAACTGAAAAGCAGATTTCCGAATCTTCTTGAGGTCAGAATGGATAATGTGATAAAGCCTGATTACAGGGTAAAATATTCCGCAGATAAGGAAATGGATGTATTTGAACTTTGTAAATCTTTTCTCAGTGATACAGACGAATCGGAGCAGGAAATTCTTCGTGATGTTATAAATACCGTAAAAGAGGAGGCAGAAATATGAAACCTTTAAAGTTAACTATGCAGGCTTTTGGTTCTTACGGAGCTAAAACGGTTATTGATTTTACAAAACTTAATCAGAATCTTTTTCTTGTGACAGGTGATACTGGTGCAGGAAAATCGACTGTTTTCAATGCAATTGTTTTTGCACTATACGGCAAGTCAAATTCTGTGAAAAGCAATAAAAAAGCAGGAGCTGAATTACAAAGCCAGTTTGTCGGCACTGATATAAAGCCGTTTGTTGAGCTTGTTTTTTCGGAGAAGAGAGGAGAAAAAACAGAAGTATATAAAGTCTGCCGTGAACTGAAGTACACGGGTTCAAGAAGCGGAAAAGTAAGTTTTACATATGAGGACGGAAGTCAGGTTACTCAGGACGACATTAACCAGAAAATTGAGGAAATTGTGGGGCTTACAAGAAATCAGTTTTTGCAGGTAGCTATGATTGCACAGGGGGAATTTATGGAGATGCTCCATGCGTCGTCCGACAAAAGAAAAGAAATTCTGCGGAAACTTTTCGGCACTGAGATTTATGTGAAAATTACGGAGGAAATGAAAAAAAGATGTAAGGAAAAGGAAAATAATCTTAATCAGGTTGGTATTGTGTGCCGAACAGAAGCAGGACATATTATTATTCCTGAAAGCTATAAATATTCGGACGTTTTTTCTTCTCTTAAAGAAAAAATAATTTATTCGGAAAAGCCGTCTGTCACGGATATGAGAGATTTTATACAGGAGCTTAAAGTATTTCAGAGTATTATAGAAAAAGAAACGGACAAGGCACATACCGTTTATGATAATGCAGGAAAAGTGCGTGATTCAGCACGTGATGCCCTGAAAAATGCACAGAATCTGATAAATTTATTTGAACAGCTTGAAAAAGCCGAAATGGACATTGCCGAATGTAAAAAAGCCGAATCTGAAATAAAAGAAGCGGAAATTTTAATAAGGAAGATAAATTCCGCCTATGAAATAAATGCGGTCTATCAGAGATATGTGGACGCTGAAAATGATGTTGCAGATACTGAAAAGAAACTTAATGAACAGCAGAAATTATTTCCCGAACTTGAAAGAATATGCAGTCAGTCGGCTGTTGAGGAGGCGGAGGCACGCAGACAGAAAGATGAGGCTTTGCAGATGTTCGCACAGATATCAGAACGTGTAAGTAAAACCCTTGATATTCTTAAAAAGATTGGACAGGCTGAAAAAGATATATCACGTAAAGAAAGTGACTTGAAAAAGGCGGAAATTTATTTACTTTCTTTGCAGGAAAAATTATCTTTAATGGAGACGGAAGAAAAAGAGTGCAGAAAAAAAGCGGACGAACTGGCAGATACAGAAAAGCGGTTTATGCTTTGGAAAGTGAAAAGTGAAGAAACAGAAAGAATATCAGAAGATATTCAGTCAGCAGTGAAAGCCGAAAAAGACGTGGTTTCACAGAAGAGGAAAGCAGAAAAGGCACAGCAGGATTATATTAAAGCACGTCAGGCGTATATTGAAAAAAATACGGAGTATACAGCTAAACAGACCGCTTTTCTTGACGCACAGGCAGGATTTATTGCAAGGGAAAAATTGAAGCCTGATGAACCATGCCCCGTATGCGGTTCTCTTGAACACCCGAATCCGTGCAGACTTTCAGAAGCACATCAGAATATTACACGTGAAATGATTAATTTACTTGCGGAGGAAACTGCGGAACTTCAGAAAGTAAATCAGGATAAATCAAGTAAAGCGGGGTCTGCTTACGAGCTTTTAAGTGAACGTGAAAGTAATTTCAGTGAAATTTTTGAAAAACTACACAGACATATGGTAAAAACTATACCTGATATTCCTGAAAATATAACGCTAAGTCAGGCTGAAAAAATTGTTGATGACCGAAAAAATGCTATAAATGAAGAGGGGAAAATACTGCGTAAAAATGTTGATACACTCAGAAAAGCGGAGCAGGTTTTAAAGGAATCAGAAGAAGTAAAGAAAAATCTTAATTCGGATATTGAAAAAGCTTTTAATAGTATTTCGGAAATAAAGGCGGAACTTTCGGGAAGCAGGGCAGTATTGAACGAACTGAAACAGTCTATGGACTATCCAACGGCAGAAGAGGCAGACAGGGCTTTTATATCTGCGGAATCTTTAAAAAACGAAAAATTAAGAATCCATGCAGAAACTGACCAAAAGCTTGGAAAAGCAAAACAGCAGAAAGATAATTCACATACGCTTATTGAAAAATATAGTGGTGAAATACCCGATTTGAAAAACAGATACAAACAGCTTTACGCGGATTACATGAACAGTATTTCAGAAAATAATCTTTCAGAATCGGAATGGAAAGATATTATATCTGATTACAAAAAATCTTATGCCGACATACTCAAAGAAAAAATTGATATGCACATAAGAAAAAAATCCGCTGCGGAGGGTATTTACAATACCGCAAGAAAAACTGTCGGAAATCAGAAAGTTCCCGATATACTACAGCTTGAAAAAGCAAGCAGTGAGGCAGAAGAAAATCTTTCGGAGGCACAGGAGATTCTTGAAAAATACAGGGAAATCCGCAAATCAAATTTCAGTGCATATGATGTGATTACTGAAAATTTTCATAAGTATAATAAGCTTATGAAAGAGTATTCCGTGATTGAAAGTCTTTATAATCGTCTTGCGGGTAAAGTAAGCGGTTCACGTATGGATATAGAAACTTTCGTGCAGAGATACTATTTACAGCGGATTCTTGACAGAACAAACATTCATTTCCGACATATGTCGGCAGGTGAGTTTGAATTTCGTCTGACAGAATATGAAAAAGCAGGTCAGGGCAAAAACAAAGGGCTTGATTTAATGGTATATTCGGCGATTACGGAAAAAGAGCGTGAAGTAACAACGCTTTCGGGTGGTGAATCGTTTATGGCGGCTCTTTCCCTTGCACTCGGCATGGCTGAACAGATTCAGTTAAATTCCGCTTCCGTTAATCTTGACATGATGTTTATTGATGAGGGCTTTGGTTCTCTTGACGAACATTCAAGAAATCAGGCTGTGAGGGTTTTAAAGGAAATGGCGGAATATGACCGTCTTATAGGTATTATTTCGCACGTTACCGAAATGAAACAGGAAATTGACAATCAGCTTGTTGTGAAACGTGACGATTATGGCAGTCATGCGGAATGGCAGATAAGTTAAAAAATATTTATTTGCAGATTCCACAAAATAAATATATAACAATTGTAAGGTTTGTAGATTTTTAATACAACGTGTATTTTTTAGTATGTTTTTGTTGTATTTTCAGTAGAAGTGTGATATAATAAAAAGGCATGGGATTTTATCGGATTATGCAGGGCAGAAGTTAATTTTTTGTTATGAGTATGTAAACTTTTCTTGAACAGACACACGTATGTCCGATATAATATGCTATAATAGAGTTGCTGAAATATTTCAGTCGGAAAGGGAGTATTAAATGGGTAAGAAAATTAAAAAACTCATGGAAGATTTTGAACCATGTTTTAGAGAAATGTTTATGGAATGGCTGGACGACAAGGAAGTACAGGAAAAATTATTTAATCTTTTTGAAAAAAAGGACAGCAAGGAAAATTTACAGGAAATTGAACGTTTAAAGGCGGAAAACCGTAAGTATAAAGACGAAATAATTCGGCTTGAAAATAATCTTGATTACTATAAGACGGAAAGCGAAAAGGCTGTTATACGTCTTACGAAAGAGAAAGAAGAACTGTATGAGGAACTGAATGCAGAGAAGTCCAAGCCGAAGTATGACAGTAAGATTGCGGAGGCTTACGCCGAATATTGTGAACTTCCGCAGAATATACGTGAAAAATACAGTAATATGCTTGGAAACGGTACGGTTGAAGAATTTCTGCTGAAAGGTACTAAATACGCCCTTGAACTTTATGAGCGTATCTGCATGGACTGGAGCAGGCTTGACGCACAGACACTTGAAAGTATGAATAAAATATTTGACTGTATATTTGAGCAGTTCTGTGTAATTAATTCAGGTTACAGACGTTTGTGTGTGGAAGTCGGTGAGCCGTTTGATATGAGTTTACATACACGTACAGCCGAAAGCAGTCCGTCGGGTGTTGTGTGTGAAGTTATTCTGTGCGGATATGAGAAAAATAATGGTGTAAAAGCCAAATCGCTGGTTAAAGTAGGGTAAGGGGGTTTTGAAATGGTACAGTCAGTTACAAAGGCGGTAAATTCTGTTAATGCGGATTCTGCTATGCTGGGAAAAATAATAGCTCCTCAGCAGAGGAGCAGTGCGGAAAAACTGCTTGAAATGTTTAAAAAGGTGGAAACAAAAGTAAATAAAATCTATGATAAAGATAAATGGATTAAGATAGAAAACAAGCCTTTTTATTATTGTAAAGAGGGTAGCTTGTATGTTGTTGACCCGTCAAGGTATCAGTGTGCAAATAGTGGTGGTTTTCCAAGTTCTGTTGAAAGTGTACCGACTCAATTTCTGTATTGTGGTGATTGGAGTAGTTATATAAGATATGCTCCGTTTTGGAAACCACAAGGTGGTAATCTTTCAATAATTACCAATAAAGATGGAAAGAATTATGACCATATTTTATGTAATCAATATGATGATGGAAGAAATAATTATTGGCGTGGTTATTATTTTTATAATAATGGAAGTTCAAGTTCTTCTGATTGGTGTTGGTCGTATGCAGGTGATGCCGGTAGTTCATGTTTACGTCTGCCTGTAGCTAAAAATATAGCTGGCTTTCAGAATGCTCTTAAATATAATTTAATGCCGGAGGGCTTATCTAAAGACAACAAAGAACTTTTTAAGCTTATGGTACTTTTTCAGAAAAAAGATAGTCTGCAATGGGATAATGACAGCATAAC
>CAMWVV010000151.1 GCA_947177755.1 uncultured Ruminococcus sp.
GGAGAATATTATGGATTATCAGGTAAAATCAAATGACATTATCGTTTCCGAAAAGGATTTAGACCTTGACGAAACACTTGACTGCGGTCAGGCTTTCCGCTGGAAAAAAACCGTTTCGGAATATCCCTGCACATATGAGGGAAAATTTTTAAACACTTTTCTTAAAGTTTCACAGACAAAAAAAGGTGAGTTTATTTTTCACGATACCACAGAAAAAAATTTTATTGACATATGGTATGATTACTTTGATTTCGGGACGGATTATGCCGAACTCAAAAGACAGTTTTCGGAGGACGAAACACTTTCAAAGGCGTGTGAATTTGCCGGCGGAATACGTCTGCTCCGTCAGAACAGCTGGGAATGTCTGATTTCGTTCATAATTTCACAGAATAACAACATTCCACGAATCAAGGGCATTATAGACCGCCTTTGTGAACATTACGGCGGACTTTTTCCGTCGCCCGAACAGCTTTCCGAGGAAACTCCCGACAGTCTTTCATATTTAAGAAGCGGTTTCCGTGCAAAATATATATGTGACGCTTCAGCGAAGACAACCGACGGTACTGTAAATCTTGCTGAAATTTCAGAAATGTCACTTGACGACGCACGTTCCGCACTGAAACGGATTTCAGGTGTCGGACCTAAAGTTTCGGAATGTGTTCTGCTTTTCGGTATGCACCGCACAGAAGCGTTTCCTGTTGATGTATGGATAAAACGTGTCCTCGAAGAGTACTATCCCGACGGTTTTCCTGAGTTTGCAAAGGAAAACGCAGGAATCGCACAGCAGTATCTTTTCCACTATATAAGAAATTTACCCCCAAAGTCTGAATAAACACAGAAAACATTCCCATAATATTCCTGAAAACTATTTACGGAGGATTATTATGATTAAGGGCGTAAACAAAAAAATCATCGAAGTAAACCACACAGACAGCATTTACTTTGAAAAGGCTGTCTTCTATCTCAGACCGAACGTGCGTGAACTGCCCACGGAAATTTCAAGGGCAGAAGCTGAAAAATATGTTTCACGCCTTGGTCTTGAATACAGAATAAAAAAACGCAGGTCAAAGAAGATAATCATTACTTCTACGGTAATGGTTCTTGCTGTGTCGGCTTTAATAATATTCCTGTTATAAACAGAAAAACTCCGTATCATGTACGGAGTTTTTCATATGTGACCAAACCGATAAGCCGGGTTCTGTCGTGTGCAGCAATTTATCTAGACCTGCCGTCGCCGACAGGTTCAAGCCGTCATTACTTCATATCCGCCGAGCAGACGTTAAGATATGAAGCACCAATAGACGTTGCATCGGGTAGGGTTTACATAGCAGTACAGTCTCCTGCACTCTGGTGAGCTTTTACCTCGCCTTTCCACCATCACCCTGCATAAATACAGGGCAGTATATCTCTGTTGCACTTGCCCTAAGGTCGCCCTCGGCTGCCGTTAGCAGTTACCTTGCTCTGTGATGCCCGGACTTTCCTCATAAACTAAAACGTTTCCGCTGCTGCATAGTCTGCTCACGATAATATAATAACATTTTCCGCAACTTTTGTCAAGTGTTAAATTATTTATTAAAGTCTTTCACCTGTTTTGTAGTCAAGCATTGCGGAAATTTTCTTAACGTCGCTCACACGCATAGCCTTGACTTTGAAATGTGAATGTTCCTCACCGCCGAACCAGAAACATATACTGCATTTATTGCTTATCTTCTGAAAAACCGACTGCTGCAACTCTATTTTTACAATCTTACTGCGTTCAGCAACTACTGTGTGAAAACCTGCCCACTTTGAACATCTGACCATAATTTTATCGTCATAAATTGAAATACCGCTTGTAAAAAAGGCAGTAAGTTTTGCAGTGACAAACCATAACAAAGGAATTTCAAACATTACGGCAAAGAAAAAAGTAAGTTCCGAAATTTCGGGAACTAATTTTTTTACAATAATATGTGCGGGAAAAATCAGCAGTGAAATTATAACGGGCTGCCATATATACTGCCACCAGCCGTTTGACTTAGGACGGAAGTCGTTTTTAACACCGCTGAAAACTCCTATTTTTTCAAGATTATTGCCGATATTTTTCTCTTTTTTTACGGGAAGCAGAACGGGCAGATGATTCTTTGCCGAACCGTATCCGGCACAGCTTATGTTTACGGCAACTGCTCCGAAAAATTTCATAATAAGATTCTGACGAAGGTCTGTATAATTGATATGTGCGGCGGTTATACGATATTCACGGCGGTTAAAAAGTCCGCACGAAACTTTCAGACAGTATTCGTCACCGTCCACCGTAAAGCCCATATAGCGAAAAACGTTCACAAGAAAGGACACAAACCATGCACCAAGAAAAAAGACTCCTACAATCAAAGCGGCAGACGGTATATGCATAAGCAGTCTGTCAGTAAGCTTTGTGGTTGTTTCGGTCAGACGGTCAAGAGAAACGTTTATTATATCGTGGGCAATATCTCCGCCTTTCAGAAAAAAAGTCGCTATATAAACAGCTCCCGAAAAACCGCTTGAAAAGAATACCGAAAAAAGCAGAACAGAAAGCGGATTTGTTTCGGGAATATCGTCAATCTTGTTTTTTTCATTGACATCGGGTACTTTTTTAAGAAACTCATTACAGAATTTCCCCGTCACCATAATCTGCATATCTGCCGAGCGGTACATTCCCGCACTTGTGTCACAGCTTACTTTCACCGCTCTTAACGGTATAAGATAAAAAGGTTTTTCAACAGTCACAGAGCTTACACTTGAATAAGGAATCACAGTTTTTATTTTTGCGGTAACGCCTTCCCAACGGACAATTTCGGAATCAGTGAGTTCAATTCCCGAAAAGTGCCACCGTATATATCCGAACATGATAATAATTCCTATTACGGCAATGTCAAACCATGAGCCTCTCAGCCATGCATAAAGCCTGTCAGTGTCAAGACGTATGGTCTTTATTCCACGGAGAAGCGGAAAAATGAGAAGCCATATATTTTTCGCCGAATATCTTAAAATTCTCAAAGGGTGTTCATGATACACGGTCTACGCCTCCTCACGTTCAACGAATTTCAGGATTTCCCTTGCATCTTTGTGATTAAGAAACAAAAGACGAATCTGTCCGCCGTACACAAAGCAGACTATAAAATTAAGTCCAGTATACTGCGAAAAAGGGGTAGTAATTATGTTTGTGTACTGTATTGAAGAATAATGTACTGACTGGTGAAATCTCATAATAACACCACTGCTCTTTATAATTTCCGTTTCGGTAACCGTGTAGCGTACTGACTTGATAAACAACGGCAGATATGCAAACATAATAAAAAAAGCCGCCGCACCTATAATGGTACTGATTAATATGACAAGAATTTTAACGGTAATAAAATACCTTACCGCTATAATCAGAATAAAAGATAAAAAAGTTATAATTATTCTGAGCGTTATAAGACAATTTTTATCAGGTAAATAATTTTTCATTTTCGCCTCCCATGTGGTTATATTTCTATTATACCACAAATATTCTTTACTGTATACCATTTTTTTGCAATTATAAATCAAAAAATATGCGGAAATTAATCGGGGAGGAAATTATTATGACGGATTTTCTTGAAAAAATAAATTCTTACGTCTGGGGAGCAGGTCTTATTTTTCTGCTGCTGTTCACGGGTCTTATATATACAATAAAGCTCAGGTTTGTACAGTTCAGAATGATACCGTTTCTGATAAGGAACAGAAATTCAGGTAAAAAAAATAATGGCATTTCGCAATTCAGAACGGTCTGTATGTCACTCGGTACGGCTATGGGTACGGGCAATATAGCAGGAGTGGCGACAGCAGTCGCAACGGGAGGAGCAGGGGCTGTATTCTGGATGTGGGTGTCTGCCTTTTTCGGAATGGCTCTTGTTTATGCGGAAAACAGTCTTTCCGTTACATACAGCACAAAAGACACAAAAGGACCTATGGCTTATCTGAAAAACGGTATCGGAAGCCGTAAACTTGCCGTTTTGTTTGCGGTGTTCTGTATACTTGCATCTGTGGGAATGGGCGGAATGGTACAGGTAAATACGTTTACGGAAAATCTGAAAAGCTGTGTAAACATAAACAGTTTTATCATTGCAGGAATTATTTTTATTATGATTTATCTTGTAGTTAGCGGAGGTGCGGAACGTATCGGAAAAACCGCACAGATGTTACTCCCCGCCGTTTCTCTGCTCTACATCGCAGGCTGTATAACGGTTCTTTTTGTCTTCAGAAAAAATATTCCGCACGCTTTCGGTGAGATATTCAGACAGGCTTTTGGTATGAGGCAGACTGTCGGGGGTATTTCGGGCTATGCCGTTTCAAGAGCCGTTTCGACAGGTATGAAACGTGGTATTTTTTCAAACGAAGCAGGTCTGGGAAGTTCACCGATTCTGCACAGTGCGGCAGAAAGCGATTCCCCTGAATTGCAGGGTATGTGGAGTATGTTTGAAGTTTTTTTTGACACTGTGATATGCTGTACGCTTACGGCTGTGACCGTAATATGTGCATCAGATGATTTTTCCGTACAGACTGCTTTTTCTGCCGTTATCGGAAATTATGCACCGCCGTTTCTGTCATTTGAAACTGCCGTATTTGCATTCTGTACAATTATAGGCTGGTACTACTGCGGAGAAACGGCTTTCCGCTGGCTTACGGGAAAAAACTGCGGAAAAATTCCCTGTGTTGTTTTCGCCCTTACTGCGTCGCTCGGTGCTGTCTTTACCATGCAGACAGTCTGGACATTATCGGATATCTTCAACGGTCTTATGGCGTTCCCGAACCTTGTCGGGCTTATTCTTCTTATGAATAAGGTAAGAAAGGAATAAAACGGATATATGAAGTCAATAAATAATAGTGACCTGTTTTTCAGAAAAAATTAAGGAGTGAAAAATTATGAGTTATTCAGGCGAAAACAAATATTTCAGTTTCAGGGACGGTTTCTGTGAATCACTTCCGAATGTGACTATAAGTTCAGCGGAGGCGGCAGAATTTGGCAGAACGGTTTCACGCTTTTTCAGAAGATTCAGTGTAGGCTGTGACGGCTTCAGACATATGCACATTCTTTATGCCGTATGCTGTGGACTTTCGGAATGCGGACATGATGTTTATGTATGCGAAAATACCGACCTTCCGTCGTTCAAGTTCGGTATGCCTTTACTTTCCGCAGACTGCGGTATATTTATAAGCGGTGAAAATTGCCTTAAAATATCTGTTTTCAATGAAAGCGGTTTCCCCGTTTCACCCGAACTTCTAACGGAAATTATGAACGCTGAACCTGCGGAAACAGTTGAAAAGTGCGGAAAAATAACCTCATCAACATCTTTCAGAAGTATATACATTGACAATATCGCCGACTCTTTCAGCGGTACAGGTTCTTCAATACCTGCGGGAATAAGCTGCGGAAGCCGTTCCGTACGTTCACTGTGGCTCGAATTTTTCACCGGTGAGGACGATTCTCTTGTGTTTCAGATTTCCGATGACGGTCAGCGTGTAAATGCCTACTCATCACAGGCGGGATTCATATCCTATGAAAAACTTATACTTGCGTATGCCATCAAGCTTTCACAGCATGGACAGGCTGTATATCTGCCCGACAGCTTCCATTATGCCGCCGATTTTCTTGATTCTGACAGTCCGCTGAAACTCAGAAGATTTTCCACAGACGGAAAAATTCCCGAAGAAGCAGTAAAACAGCGGTTTCTTCTTGACCCGTTATATATGTGTATTCATCTTGCCGACAACAGACAGAATTTCATAAAGTCAATAAAGGCACTCCCACAGCTTGCCGCCGCAAAGCGTGAAATAACAATTGACAGCGTTGAAAATATTCCGTGCGGAAAAACCATTCTTGAAAAGGACGGCAGAATAATTATATCACGAAGCGGAAGAAACCGCATAACTCTGCTTGCTCAGGCATATTCCTCCGAAACCGCCGCCGAACTCTGTTCGCACTGGAGTGAAAAATTAAGGCGTATCGGCTCACATGAAAATATATGATAGCTGTATATAAAAATTATTAATTATATCTAAGATTGAAGTTTTGCTATTGACATAAGATACAATATTAT
>CAMWVV010000152.1 GCA_947177755.1 uncultured Ruminococcus sp.
TTCTGTAACATTGTAGCAATTTTTTGATTTGACAGATTAGGCAAACTTTCAGAAAATTCTTTTAAAGTATTTAAATACTTTTTTCCAGAAATAGCATTTTTAAATTTCTCTTTTCCATCATTATCATAATCAGCATTTTGCATATTATTAAATGTACCATTATTCGACGGAAACATCAAACTATTTCGGCGATTTTCTTTCGGATAATTTTGCTCTCTGAAATAATCATGGCTTTGCCCGGTCTGACGAATGAAATCACGCATTTTCGCCTGTCTGTCCCTCACAAGAGAATTTGAATAATTAAGCGAATCCTGCATAACCTGTCTGAGTTCAGGGTCGTCGGCTTCTTCAACAGCAGTTCTGAAAGCGACCTGTTCACGTTTTGCCGCCCTGATTTCTCTTTCGTATCGGCGTTGGATTTGCGATATTTCGTACTGATTATAAAGTTTTCCGTTGTACTCAATATTTCTTTCGTCGAGTTTTTCAAGGTCTTTGGCGGAATAATTCGACTTGGAATAACCCTCAAAGAACGGAAACCAGGCGTGCCGACAGTTCCAGCCACCGAAGCCGTCGCCCGTTCCGTAACCGATGTCCCTCAGGGACAGATAACCACGCCGTCCCGACAAGCTGACAATTTTCCCCTGCCACGCTGCGTGGTCGGGTCTCGCACCTGAATGTGCCGAAATCTCCATGAGGTCACAACCACACTCTTCGGCGTTCATTCTGCCGATTTCACGGCACGTCTGTCCGACACCCGTCAGAACCGCACGTCTCACAGCAACGTCAATACGTTCCGTATGTCCCGACGGATAAAGAACTGTCGCACCGTTCTGTGCGGTTTTCTGAATTGCCTGTTTAACAGCCTCCTGATACGAAAATGCACCGCTTGTAATCTGCATATACGCCGAGTTGCAGGCGTTTATGTAAGCTGTCTGCGAGGTGACGGCGGTGGTCAGGGTCAGATTTTTCATATCGCCGAGAGTTTTTCTGTAACCTGCTTCCAGCGTCCGACGCATTGCAGGAGACTGCCGTATATCAACCGGTGTCAGACCATTTTCACGGTAAATTCTGTTGTCAAAACGGACGGTTTCAACTCCTGCGTCCTCAAACAATGCCCGAACCTGCTGACTCGTCGCATCTGTCTGATTTGCAACGGTTTCAAGAATATCGTCGTATAAAATCCCCGTTTCCTGAAGCTGTTCAATCTGATGACGGGCGGTTGCAGTGACTTTTCCGTTCTTCATAATCCGACGGATAACGTCCGAAATTATGTCGTCTTCGAGCTGTTCATAAAGTTTCAGAACGTCGTCCGCACAACTCTCATAATAATTCGGCGACAGCATTTAAACGCCACCGAAAAGCCCGTCAGACTGCGGAATATATTCACTCGCCTGATTTTCGTCACAACGAAAATACCACGAAATAAACCTTTCTTTCGTAAGAAGTCCTGCACTCACCATCTGCAAACGTCTCTGAAATTCCTTGTCCGTGTCCTCAAGAACGCTGTCGCCCCACGTGCAGACGATTTCCGCATTTTCTGACGAAATACCGCCGATTTTCGCATACACCGAAACAACATAGAAAAGGTTATTTATTGCAGTTTCAAGATTACGCTGTATCGCCGAAACCTGCGTATATGAACGCTGTTTAGAAGTTTTGATTTCTTCGGCGGTTTTTTCGATGGTCTGAGGGTCGGACAGCGTTCCGTAAGCCAGACCACAGTTAAACTCAATCCGTTGTAAAATTCTGTTGAAATAATTGAACTGTGCAGAATCACGGATTTCCGGTGAGAAGATGTTATAGAAATTTCCGTCCAGATTGTCAACGTCGTATTTTCTGTAAATTCGGTTTTTACGCTTGGGCAGGGTATTTTCCTTAATCATGTCCATACTGACATCAAGTGCGGTTTCCTTTGATTCGTATTCCCACTCAATTCTTGCCCACTGTTCATCTGCTTGGCGAATCAGGTCAACCGCTCTCGCATAGACCGACACACCCAGTGGTGAATCAAGGTCAATGTCATTCGCTGACGGCACTCGGAAGTACGAAAACAGCGGTTTTTCAATGTTTCTGAACACGATTTCAGACACAAGTCCCGACCATTCAGATACTTCGTCAAATCCACACTCCCAGCCGATAATTTCGCTGTCCAGACTTTTGCAGACCTTGTTTTTTATGGTATGTGTGTGGCTTTCGACGTTGAAGTCATGGTACTCAATCAGCGTAAAATATGCGTTTCCGATAGTTTTTTTGCTGATAAAAATTGCTGATGTCATGACTTTCCCAACAAAAGCAACAGGTGCAAAACAGTCCGCACGAATCATGTCAATGAAAATTTTCCCGTGCGAAAGATAAGGCTTGAACATCATTCCGCCGAACGCCAGAGCGGTTTCAAATTCGTCGTCCAGACGGCTTGTGAAATCGTCAACAATAGCTTTATACCGGCTTTTTTCGTCGGTCGTGATTTCGCTTTCCGTGAAAACAAGGCGTGACAGTTCCGACGTAATCGCTGTCGGCAGACGAAGTGAAATAACATCGTTTTTCAGCCATAAAGCGTTGTTTGTGTAAATATCGTGCCAGAGTTCGCTCTGAGTCTGCATTTCATGTGAAACGACTGATTCATTTCTGCTGAAAAATTTATCAATTGCCGATTTTATCAGGCTGAAAAAATTCAAGTTTATCCCTCCTCATTCATAAAAATCCGTCGCAGAACGGTGTAGCAGAAATACCGGAGGTCGTCCATAGCATGATCGTTCTCCTTGATAACTGCATCTTTTCCGGACTTTTCGTCCCATCGGTACAAAGCAAATTCACGGATTGTGTCCTTGCAGTTTGCACAGAAAAATAATCTGTCGTTGTCAAGCAGGTTCATGATAGTACGTATTCCATTTAAAACGTCGTTTCTTGCCTTTCTTACGCTGAATTTTCCGTGTTTTTTTATGGTCGTAATAAAACTTGCGGCGGACGGGTCGACAATCACATTTTTAATATTGAAGCCGTCGACGAGTTTTTCAAGTGCCGAATAATACTCTTCGTCAGTCTTCTGAACACTTTTTCGACGACCGTCGTAATAGTATTCTTTTATGCGGACGGCACGGTCTTTTTCGACTGCCCACAGTCCCATTGAACACGGATTTAGAGTGCCGTAATCGACTGAAACATAGTAAACCGCATTATCTGACGGCGTGTAGTTTTCGACGATATGACGCTCTTTTCTGAATGCCGTGCCGTACACAAGACCTTCCGCCAGAACCCACAGTCCAAGGATATATCTGTCATAAAACACACCCGAATACATACGCTCGTAACGCTGTTTTACTTCGTCAGAAAGAGAAAAATTGTCGTCCATAGTGAAGTGAAGATGCAGGCGGTTTTTATTTTTGGTTTTTTCTGAATTTTCGTCAACCCACTCCCTGAAGAACCAGTGTTCCGAGCTGTCAGGATTACAGTTAAACCACAGTTTTGAACCGTTTACGGAACATCTTGCAAGTGCCTGTTCGACAAAGGACTTCGGCATCAGAGCGACCTCATCAAGCAGGATTCCTGCAAGCGTTATGCTCTGAATCAGCTGGTAACTTGATTCGTCCTTACCGCCGAAAAAATAGTATCTGTTTGAATGACCATTCAGCGAAATATCAATGAAATTCCGGCTTAAATTCACCTTGATTTTCACAACGCCTTCAAGCCATTTCTGCATCGGAGTTATGACGTTTCTTTTCAACGAATCAATTGTTTTTCCACAGAAAACGAAGTTTTCGTTGTTGAAATTCTTCATGCTCCACAGTACAAAACCAACCGTCATTGACATGGTTTTTCCGCTTCTTACAGAACCATCGCAAACGATAGCATCATAGTTTTTGGTGTCCGGCTGCGACCACCAGAGCATTGACTGAAGCTGTTTCGGAGATAGTTCTGTATACATCATTTGTTGATGCCTCCTTCGATTATTTCAAAGAGGTTCGTCAGCTGCTTGTCGTCAGAACTTGCAGTATCACCGGACAGAACAGCGTTTACAGTTTTTGAAATTTCAGTTTCAGCCGAAACAAGTTCCTGATTATTTTTCAGAAATTCGTACAGTTCAAGATGACGTTTCCTGAATTCCTCGGCTAACTTTCTGCGTTGTTTTGGTTCGGGAGTATTCAAATAAGTATTTAAAAATTGTTTAAAGTCCGAAAAATCGGACTTTTTTATAATATTTTTATTGTTTTCAAACTTTGAAATTCCGTCGGAAAGCGATTTTATACTCTGTTTTTTTATGCTCAATTACGTCATCTCCTTTCGAACATAAAAAATAAGGCGTATAAACGCCCGTTTTTGCCCCTGTATTTTTTGTGGTATAATTTGACCCCTGATTTTTTTAAAACGCTCACAAACGCACGTAAATAGCTTTTAAACGGTATATTTTTGGGCGTGCGTTGCCATTCGGATTTTTGCAACTTAAAAATCCGTTTTTTGATATTCATTCACGCCCATCAGCAAGGGAACGAATCAACCCTGCGTCCGTAACGTGCCGTTTTAAATTCTGATTACCGGAAGCGTTATTTTATGTTTACGTCCGGCAATGTCTATGAAAATATTTGCTTTTCTTTGATGCAGATTGTACTCGATTTCATCACCGAAGTACTTCCGCAAAATTCCCGATATAATCATTTTGTCACCGTTCGGTGTGACATAAATCTTTGACGGTTCAACGGGCTTACCGCCGTTCCAGAGCCATTCAATGTAACTCTGTTCTGCATGACTGAGCGGTTGCAGTACACCGTTTTCAAAGCCTAAAAACCGCACAACGCCGTTGGTTTTCCTGATTCTGTAATAGCTTTCTTCTGTGAGTTCAAACCGGATAAAAACGTACTGTGTGAAGATTATTTTTTCATAAACGCTCCATTTTCCGCCACGTCTAATATACTCCTGCCTTACCGGAAGAACAGCGTCAAATTCCTGTTTTCTGAGTTCCTGACAGACTGAGATTTCATAGCCGGAGCGAACCTGTAAAACGTACATTTTCATGACTGTTTCTCCTTGATGAACTTCTTCACACGCTTGTAAAGTTCCGGTTCTTCGTCCGCCATAGCCTCAAAAATCAACGACTGGAACTGGTCAGCACCGTTCTCAAGAATGTCCTTGCTGTCGATGTCGATTTTCTTCTTGTAAGCAACCGCACGGGTCAGGGCGACGGCATTCTTCATCAGCGTTTCAAAGTCGATTTCCTGAGCCTGTTCGGCGGGAAGATTGTTTATTGCCTGAAAAACCTGATTACTCAGCAGCCTTAAAATTCCGTCGGTAACATCAAGATTTTTGTATTTTTCAGTTTCTTCCATTACCGCACGGAAATTCTCCTGTGCAAGTCTGAGTGATTCAAGCGTTGCATTTAAATTTGACGCATATCTCTGCACGCTTGAAATTGAAATTTCAACACCGTTTTTGTGGATATATTCGACGATTTCGTGGTACGTAAAGTTTGTTTTTATCATCTCGTCGACGGCTTCACGGAGGTCTGACGGCAGACCGTCAATTATTGAATGCTTTCGGTTTTTCTTCTTCATATTTCCACGCATTCGTCCTGAATTACACCTGCTAAAAGCTGAATGCCCTTTGCTGTCAGCTTACCTTCGAGTACGTCAAAATCGTCGTCCGACAAACTCGACGGCTGTCGATTTTCCGAATTTCTGAGATGCAGATAACCAGCCTCGTGCAGATAATTTATGCTGTTTTCGATGTCATTTTTTTCGATATTCAGAGCGTATTTTATGTCTTTAAGACGGTTGAATTTCGTTTTTAAAATATTGACCGCACGCAGTACAGAGCCGTTGTTTTCCACGAAATTTCCGGCTGAAATACGTCTGTTGAGTGTTTCCTTATCCATTACCTATCTCCCCTTTAACTTCGAGTAAAATGTCCATTATTCTGTCGAGTTTCCGACGGTTTTCGTTCTGCTCACGAAAAAAATCCTCTTTTGTGATATAGTCTTCCTTAATCTGTGCAATACTTTTTTTACACGTGTCTAATTCATCTATTG
>CAMWVV010000153.1 GCA_947177755.1 uncultured Ruminococcus sp.
ATTTCGCACATCTAAAAAGATTTACAAGGTTACTGTCAAAATCGTTGTAAACCTCAAGTTTTGCGTGCTTGTCCTTATAAAACAGCACCGAACCACCGCCGCCGAATACCTCAATATATCGGTCGATGTCGTCAGGAAACAAGGACACAATTTTCTTTGCAAGCAGGCTTTTTCCGCCTACCCACGGTATAAATGACTTCATACGTTATTCCCCCTTTTTATTTTATAAAAAACAGCCTATTCGCTTGCGAAAAGGCTGTTTTTAACTTGATTTTACTTTTCTGTGAGTATTCCGCAGTAAGTTTTTCCGTCGGCAGAAAGTGTGATATCTACAGTCTTTTTGGCGGTGGACGTGTATCCGTCATCATACACACCAAGAGTGTTCGGAATGCCCGATATTTCGCTTATATTCAAGGCATTTCCAGACGAAAACTGCGGTCTTGCACAATAATGACAGTGGCTTCCGGTCGAATAGCCGGTATTACCTTCGATACCGAGAACGTCCGTAATTTTTACCGAATCACCGACTTTTACTTTAATTTCTGAAAGATGTCCGAAATAATAAAATTTTCCGTCAATACCTTTCACGCATACATACTGTCCGAAACCCTGCGAATGATTTTCGGAATTTTCCCAGCCTGCATAGTGGACTGTTCCGTTCACAGTGCTGTGGATTTCCTTGCTGTCAAGACCGACAAGGTCAAGTCCGTCGTGTGCCTGTCCCTTAAATTCCTGTGTGACCTGAAATTTTCCCATATATGGTGAGTTCATAAATTCATTCCTCCTTGTTTTTCTGATATTGAGTGCCGAAATAAAAGGCGATTATTGTTGTGAATATTGTCTGAAACTGTTCTGCCGTAACTGCTCCCTTGAGTGTCTGAATACCGAATATCAGCGTTAAAAACAGCGTTACAAGTGATTTCACATCAATGAGTTTTGCGAATTTCTGAAACATAAAACCACCTGTTATTCGTCTTTGACGCACCATAAACCGTTTGAAAAATATCTGATACCATCAATATCAAGCGTTCCCTGTTCCGTGTTATGACTAAACAACTGTAAAAAAACATTGGGCGTGTAATTTCCGCCGCTTCCGTTCACAACAAACGGTGCAAGTACGGTTTTTACAAAATCTGGTGTATCATATCGTACTGTTTTCATCGGACTGATTTCATCACTGTTTTCATTTATTATGTAAACAAGTGTTGCACTGCTCGAAGACGAAGATGCACGAAGATTATTTTCAGCAACAATAACCGTATTTCCCGACTCATCTTTGGTTATTGTAAGTGAAGGCGGCGGATTAGAACCGCTGGTGGCATTATATGTTACTCTTAACAAAATACCGTTCACACATTCATATGCATCAAAGAATCGTGGATAATTAACCAATCCTGTTTTTAAATTAACAGACGTGACATTTTTTGTATGAATTGTTACACCTGCATTATTAAGCGGATACTCTATTGTCATCATCAGAAAATCATTATCTGTATAGCATGATATTACGCCGCCACTGCTCTCAACCTTTGAAAAATACTTAGGGACAGCGGTTTCTGTCAGATATTCCGACAATCTCGCAAGTGCTGTTTCTGCGTTTTCATTATCTATGTATGTTCTTTTAACTGCCATAAATCAGGTTTCCTCCTCTTCTTCACTTCTGAAAACTGCCGATACCAAATCCGCACGAAGTGCGTCAGCTGAAAAAAATACCGTACAGGGCGTAAGTTCCTTTTCTATGTATTCTTTTTCGGGCAGATTATTTATTTCAAAGTTCATATAATCATATTGATTGATGTTGAATTGCATATCGTTGTCTATATTAAAAGTGAAGTCCATTTTCAGCCCTCCGTCAGTGAGAGGACATGCATAAGTCCCGAAAGTTTCACATATTCATAACCCAAACCATCTGTCATTATGAAAGAAATTCTGTATGTTCCTGCCGTCAGACTTTCTGTCTCCTTACTTGTAAGATGCACGGCAAAATGCGTTGTGCGATTGTCACATTCCCTGGTAATTATATTTTCTTTCGGTGGTTTAACTTTTGAAGTCACCATCTGCATTGAACAGTTTTCAAGACTGTTCCTGTTGACTGTAATCAAGAAAATCGGAAGTGTATCACCGACAAAAAAGGTCATTTCGGGTATTTCGTCATAAAATTTTGCCATTTCTCAGCCTCCGTTCAGTACTTTCCAGATTTCATCTATCTGACCTTGAAAATCTTCATCTACAAGGTTCTGAATCCTTGAACCAAGATTTGAAATGGCAGTATCTTTACTGCTGATTTGTCCCTGTAAATCACTTTTATCGCTTTCAAGCTGTTTCAGAATTTTCGATTTTTCTGTGTTTATTTTGGTATAAGCCATATCCTTGACTTTAGCTGCCTGTGAACGTTTTGCCGCAACCGACAAAATACGTGTGTCACGTCCTGCACACGACAGTGTATAACCGCCTCTGAACTGCCATTTTATGCCTGTCAGAAGACTGTACTCACCGTTCGGAAGTTTCACTTTCTGACCAAGTTCAAAAAATTCTGTCTTGTGACATTTAAGTCTGAACGGTCTGAAATTTATTCTGTCAACTGTAAGTTTTTCGTACATTCCACTGATAACGTCCATAGCGTTTCCGTTATGACATTCCCAGTATCCGTCTTTGAACGGATTGTCCGAAATATCTATAATTATGCCTCCGGCAGCCGGTTGACTGCTGTATCTGCTGCCATAGTGACCATTGTAGATTTTTGCGTATACACGATTGAATTTCAGTGTAAAATCTGAAATTTCACAGGAATTAAGTTCAGTTTCGTCAGGCAGTATTTCTATGAATTCGTTTTCCCAGTACTGCCCGATTTTTATCCATGCGTCGCCTTCGTCGTAACCGACAAAAACAAATCCGCAGGCGAGTTCAGCCAGCCACGATAAATAGTCACGTGGATTTCTTGTTGATATTTCGCCTATTTTGTCAGACGGCAGCAGCATATATCCTCTGTTGTCAGGTCTGTTGTTTACCATATATTTATCCGCACGATAGGCAATTTCTTTATCCTCACCGACAATTCCCTTTACCAGATTAATAATTACTTCCAGATTATCGGTTAAATCTCTTTCTGCTTTCAAAGATTCATATATTCTGTTTACGCTCTCACCCTGTTCGCCGTCTTCATAAGAAGTACTGTCAAACCAGATAAGAGCATCAGAAGCAGAAATTGTATAAATATCGTCGGTTCTTGAAGCTGACGTAACCCAGAAAATACCTCTTGGTTCTTCTTTTCTTCGGTCATTGCCATATCATGAATAAACCTTGATTTTTGCACCTATTACTGTGTATGAATTTACATTTTTCCCCGAAATTCTGAGCTTTGCTGAAAGCTGTGCAGAGAATACACCTCCAAGCATAAACGAGCCGTCGTCCATGCACTTTGATGTTATTGAAAGAGAATTTTGAATGATGTCGTTTTCCGAAAGCTCACGCCAGTCAGTTTCGTTCGGCAACAGAATTTCAATCCTTGAGTGTTCTTCAATAACCATTTTTCACACCTCCTCAAAAGTGAATGAAACCGCATAGACTGCCCAGTTTTCATAAGTTTCCGGAATTATCTTCACAACGGCTATGTCTGATGTCACTGTAAAAGTCCCCGATATTTTTTCATGAGGTACTTTATATTCACACTGAAATTCGGGGTTTCTGACTATATCCGTAAAAAAATGATACTCAATTTCTGTTAATTCGGCGGTAACAGCTATACGCTTTTTGTGCATTCTCACGGGGTAGATTATTGTGTTTCCGTTTTCGCCTGTATACTGATTTTTTAACGAAAATTCAGACAAATCGTACTGTGAGATTCTTTTTATTGTAAAGTTCAGATTATCATGTGAAATTTTAAGGTACGCCATTAAACACTCACACCTCCCGACACTGCATTTGCCTCGTCAATAGCCGAAATCACAAAATCCTTTATTTCCGTGTCGCCTATGTAAACACTGATTTTCGGACTTAACTGCATATTCTGCGGAAGTTCGGAATGTCTGTTTTCAGACTTTTCCGTAACAGTCCGTGTCTGACCGTAAACTTCCGAATACTGCGGAACAGAAGTGTTCCCCATGGCCGACAGTATTGCCTCAAACCTTGAAATAAAACTATCGGCATTCAGTGTAACCATAAGTTCGTCAAGCTGTGACTGAATTTCTGCTGTGATACGTTCGTCATCAAGCTCCGGAACATTGTCTTCAGGTGTAAACTCTCTTAAAAGTTCAATGTGCTGAGTAAATATTTCTTTATCGGATTCTTCAATGTCCGATTCGTTTAATTCAGGCGTTTCCGGTTCTGAAACCACTATTTCCGGTGCGTTGATTTCAACTTCTGAACGTTCAGATATTTTAATATCAGGTTGTTTGGGTTCAAGCGGTTCTGAATTTGAAATATCTGTTTCCAAAGGATTTATTTCAATCTCAGGCTCAGAAATTTCAAGTGGTTTTATTTGCGGAGTTTCAAGCTGTTCTGATAAATTTTCAAGACTGCCGTTGATGTCGTCTGCCGTTTCATCGGACGTGTCCTCAACTCCGACCGCAACGCCAGGCAACAACCACTGACCGATTTCTTCACGCATAAGACGTGAAGGTGAATGAATGCCGAAAAAGTCCTTGAAACCGTTCCAAAGACTTTCGCAAACTCCTGTTATAGTATCCCAGACCGCACTCAGACCCTCAACCAAACCGGATATAATACCTTTCAGAATATCTACACCAAGCGAGAGCCAGTCGGTTTTTTTGAGTGTGTCCCAGATTGCCGAAACAATTTGTGGAATTGCTTCAATAATATCCGGAATTGCCTTTACAAGACCTGAAATCAGTTCTGTTATCAGCTTGACACCCGCATCAAGCATCTGCGGAAGATTGTCGATTATTCCGTCAAAAAGCTGTTTTACAATCTTTATCGCCGCCTCAATCAGCAACGGAAGGTTTTCAGTTAGACAGTTTACAAGCGTATTCAGAATTTCAATAGCTGCGTCAATAAGCATGGGAAGATTTTCAATTATGCCATTCAGCAACGCCATAAGCACTTCAATCGCTACTGAAATAATAAGAGGCAAATTCTCCGTAATCGCTGAAATCAGGGCGTTCAGGATTTCTATTGCCGCACTGACAATTATTGTAATATTTTCAATTATACCGTTAAACAACGCCATTAAAATTTCAACACATGCCATCAGAATCGGCTCTAAATTGTCGATTATTGCCGAAATCAAGGTATCTATGATATTTATTGCACACTCAATAAGCATAGGCAGAACAGCTATAATCCCGTCAATCAGGCTTGTTAAAATCTGCGGTGCAAATTCAAGAATCGCAGTCACAGCATTTGCAAGATTATCGACAAGCGTCGATAAAATATTGACAGCCAGTTCGAGAAGCCAGGGAAGTGCCGAAATTACGCCGTTTATTAACATCTCAAGAATTTGTGGTGCAAATTCTAAAACTGCATTTACTGCATTCGTCAGACCATATAGCAGACCTTTAATTATTATGACTGCAATTGGCATAATATTTGAAATTGCCGTAACTATGCCGTTTATCAACATCTCAATAACTTGCGGCGCAAATTCTAAAACTGCATTCAGTGAATCTGTCAGATTTTTTAACAGACTTGTAATTATTATAACTGCAATTGATGCAAGCTTTGGAATTTCCCAAACTACGCCGTTTATCAGATTTTTCAGAATTTCAATTCCTGATTCTGCGATTTCCGGAAGAGCATTTGAAATTCCCTGTATAAGTCCCTGAATTACTGGAATTGCACATTTAATCATTTCTTTTTTTGAGCTGATAAATTTTTCTGCAAAAGTCTTTATAATTTCTGCACTGTTTGCTGCGATTTCAGGCAAAACTCCTGAAATTGCCTTTGAAAATCCGCCTATAATAGTAGAAAACAGCCCTTTTAAATCGGAGCTTGTATTTGAAATTCCACTGATAAAGTGCTGAAT
>CAMWVV010000154.1 GCA_947177755.1 uncultured Ruminococcus sp.
CTCATTATAACAGATTTCGGCGGTTTTTTCTATTTTTTTCATCGAACTCACGTTATACAGATAACCGGAAAAGAACAATTCAGAGCATATGGCAAATATTGCTATGCGGACATTTACAGCGTTTTTGACTATTTCCGATTGACAAAGGAAGATATACATACATGGCTTGCAGAAAATCCAAAGGGAACACGCAAATCAAAAAATTGTCACCATGACAATGAAAGGAGCAAAAATGTTTGAAAGAATATTCGGCTCTGAAATCACAGCAAAGGAACTGCAAAATAAGAAAACTATCATGCCAACTGATAAGGTTGAAATGTACAGACGTGACTTTTTGGAACGTCATAACGAAGCAGTAAGTATGGATATAAGCAACCTGTCCGCTGTCATTACGGCATTTAACGGTAAAAGAGTAACTGTATGGCACTGCTGCAATCATGACGGTTACGGTTACTATACGGTTTCGGACGGCAAAAGAAAGCGTTATGTAAGTTCGGAATATGATTTGGAATGCGTAGGCGGTTGTTGGAGTATGCACGTTTACGAACGCCTGTACTTTGCTCAGGAGTATCTTACGAAATTCCTTAAAGCGATAAAAGCGGAGATATGCAGAAAGTTTTTCGTTGATATGCCGCTGAAATCCCTGTATATTGCCTATATTCTCACCGATTTGGATAAAGAGGAAAAGGAGTTTGAAAGTCTGAATTATCCGTTTGATGAGGGAGATAAGCGCAATTATGAAATCGCAAGAGAACATCAATCCAAGTTCGTAAAAAAACGTGCAAAGGAAATTGAAAAATATAACAAAGCAGTGCAGAATGGCAGTGATTATTGGGATTATTATAACGGCACAGATAATCACGAATATTCCTGTGTATCGGATATTCTTGACAAGGCTATGAGTGAAATATATAAATCCAGAGAGCAGCTTGAAGCCTGTGAATTATGGCAGGAAGCCCGTGAAATAATTTCTGTTCTGCAAAACACAAAAACAACTCTATATTCATCACGTCAAAAGCCGATTATTCAGACAGAAATAAAAAACAGAAAGAAGTGATGTCGCTATGAACTATGCAGTGATTGTTTTTCTTCTCTGCCAGTTTTCATCGGCGGTTCTTGAACAAACAAAATCTGCCCAGAAAGACATTATTGAAACAAACGGTAAAAAGATGTCTCCAAAGGAAAAGCTGAAATATGAGCGGAAAACAATCTTTTTCGGTTTCTTTGGCAAATTCCTTAAATACGGCAGTATGGTCTATCTGCTGCTTTCGGTCTTACTGGAAGTTCTGAAAACCGTACAGCGTTAATATATATCACCACTAAACACAGCGCTTAACTCACTAATATAATCCCTTTGGGGTTATAAAATATAAAAATTAAAGGAGTAAAAAAACATGAAAAACACAAAAAAGGCATTGGCACTCACTATGGCGGCGGTAATGGGACTGTCCGCACTTCCGGTTATGAACTGTTCGGCAGAAAGCTATGAAGCCGCATATCCGACTGTTACATACACAAAAGCAACGGAAGCGGAATTTGTGGTCATAATGTGGTCGGAAAACGATGACGGTGAAATAACCATAACGGGCTGTTCACCTATGTATTCGGACAAGATAGCGGATTATCCTACGTCAAATCTGCTTTGCAGCTTTATGTACAAGGGTAAACTTGAACTTCCCTCGCACATAAACGACAAGCCCGTTGTGGCAATAAGCGGCGTTAATATCGCAAAGGCTGTAGGTGCAAAGACGGTGATCATCAACGAGAACATCACGGATATATCCGACAAGGCTTTCGGTAAAGGTGTTACCGTTCTGACTACCGACAAGGAACTCAGGCAGTCGCCCATTTACTACTAATATTTTTCCTCACATCAAAACCAAATATCGTACTAAGGGAGTATACGGCAAGTATGCTCCCTTTTTGATTTTAAAGGGAGGACAAAGTAATGAATGTTTTAAGTTTGTATGACGGAATATCCTGCGGAATGGCTGCGATTAAACGTGCAGGAATACACGTCCGCAGTTACTCTGCCTTTGAAATTGACAAATACGCAAAAACAGTGTCATCAAGAAATTATCCGGAAATTGAACATAACGGAAATGTGTTTGAGGGAGATTTCAAAAAGTACAAAGGCTGTGATTTGCTTATCGGAGGTTCACCATGCACATACTGGAGCGTGGCTAAAAAGGACAGAGAAACCACATCGGACGGAGAGGGGTTCAGACTGTTCATGCAGTATGTCTGAGCCTTGAAAGAAAGTCGTCCGACATATTTTCTGTATGAAAACAATGACAGCATACACAAGAATATCAAGGCTGAAATATCAAAAGAATTAGGCGTAGAACCTATAATGATTAACTCTGCACTGGTATCTGCACAGCAGCGGAAAAGGTGTTACTGGACTAATATTCCAAATGTCACACAGCCGGAAGACAAAGGGATTTTGCTTAAAGATATACTTGTAAGCGGTTTGCCGTGGCAGGATAAAAGCTATTGCATGACTTCTTCATACAACGGTGCGGTATTCAGAAATACCCTTGAACGAAAACAGAGGACTATGGTTGCAGAGCCTGTAATCCTGAATGACTTGGGCGGCAAAGCTCGGACTATAAAGGCGCAGTATCAGAGTACGTCTCTTGCCAATGCCGCACGTCAGGACGGTTTCGGAGCTACTATGGTCGCTGTACCTGTCAGGGTAGGACAAATCGGCAAGGGCGGTCAGGGGCAGCGGATTTATTCGGTTTACGGAAAATCTGTTACTCTTTCTGCAAACGGCGGAGGTCAGGGTGCTAAAACAGGTCTTTATAAAATTGATTTACCCGATGGTGACTATATAATCCGCAAGCTATATCCTATTGAAGCGGAGCGTTTGCAGACATTACCAGATAACTACACCGAGGGAATATCCAATACGCAAAGATACAAATGTATCGGTAACGGTTGGACTGTGGACGTTATAGCACATATACTCGGATTTATACCGAAATAATGAAAGGACTGATGTGAAAATGGAACATATTCTTTCTCTCAGCTATGGCAAGGACAGTCTTGCTTGCTTGGGAGCAATTGAAAAACTGGGCTGGCAGCTTGACCGTATAATCCATGCTGAAATATGGGCGACTGATACCATTCCTGCGGATTTGCCGCCAATGACCCAGTTTAAGGCAAAAGCGGATAAAATCATTAAGGAACGTTACGGAATTACTGTTGAACATATTTCGGCAGGGATTACATATGAAGATGGTTTTTATCATGTTGTAGTTCCACAAAAAAACAGTAAATACGGCAAACATATAAGAGGATTTCCAACGCAAAAAGGAGCTTGGTGCAACAGTAAGCTGAAAGTAGCAGCTTTAAGTAAAATTGATAAAAAAGCAATAAGATACATTGGAATAGCTTATGATGAACCGAAGCGGTTTAAAGTCCTTAGCGATACCAAAATCTCTCCCCTTGTTAAGGCTGAATGGACAGAAAAAATGTGCTATAACTGGTGTTTGGAAAATGATTTACTTTCTCCAATCTATCAAACATCGGCTCGTGGAGGGTGTTGGTTTTGTCCAAATCAAAGCGTTGACCAATTGCGGTTACTCAGGCGTAATTATCCGGAATACTGGAATCTTCTTATGAAATGGGACAAAGTATCACCAATTTCATTCAAATTGGATTTCCGTAGTGTCGCTGATTTTGACAAACGGTTTCAGCTTGAGGATATGGGACTTATTTATCCAAATGACAGACGTTTCAGGTGGGAATGGGTAACTTCATATTTTGAAAATCACGGCACATTGTCACGGTGACAATATGTGTCATTATAAAAATGCGTGTCAAAATGACAAGCTAAAAATGAAAGGAACTGATACTTATGTTTAAAAATCCTATTATAGTCTACACTACTCCGTTCTATTCGGACAATGAGGAGCAGATGATACTCAACCCCGACAAAATCATCGGTTTTGGTGTTGATAAGCATATGAATATGTTTGTCAGTGCTGTTGACGGCGGCAGATATTACATAGCCGAAAACTGCGAGCAGACAGCGTTGGATTTATGCTTATATATGTACAACGATTCAAAGGACTTTGATGACGAAAAAATAAAGGATATGTTTTCCTGTACTCATAACTGAAAGGAGCAAACAATGCCAAAATTTACGGACGAACAGGTAGAACGTGCAAAAAATGTTGATGTGCGCACGTTTCTTGAACAAACAGAGGGATATACCTTTGAGGGACACGGACGTTTTCTCAAATGTCAAAATCCGCAAAGGACAAATCAGCCGTCCTCGCTTTCGATTGATACCCAAATGAACCGGATTTTTTATAACAGTGTGACCGGAAACAGACCGCTTTCCGCTGTTGACTGGTGCATGAAAATAAAGGATATGGATTTTCAGTCCTCTATGAGCCTTGTACTCGGTGAAAATCCGCAGGGTGAGAGGGTGGAACAACCAAAATATAAACAGCATACAGCACAGCCAAAAACGGCTGAATATGAGCCGAAAAATCTTGAATTATCGGAAAGGTCTGATACCGTGGTACACGCAAAAGCCTATCTGACAAAAACAAGATGTATTCCGGAAAATATTGTAAATGACTGTATGAGTAAAAATCTCATATACGAGGACGTGCGGAGAAATGCTGTTTTCGTGGGATATGACAGCGATAACAAGATACCTAAATACGCCGCAAGGAGAGGTACATTTACTCCCGACAGCAAAGAGCCTTTCAAGCGTGACTGCACAGGCAGCGACAAAAACTTTGCTTTCAGACTGGAGGGCAAAAACACTGATACCGTTTATGTAGCGGAAGCTGCTATTGACGTTCTTAGCCTTGCCGCTTTAGAGGATAAGTTTCACGGCAGCGGTGCATATAAGGAAAAGACCTATCTGTCAACGGGCGGTGCAGGGATTGACAGTGCTTTGGAGCAGTTCTGCAAGACCCATGATGTCAAGACCATAAACGTCTGCTTTGATGATGATGAAGCCGGAAAGAACGGAATGGAAAAGATAATGCAGAAATTCCGTGAACGTGGATATACTGTCAATGATATGAGGGCAAGCATGGCACATGATTACAATGATGAGCTTGTGGCATTTAACAATGACCCTAACTTCTACTCCAAACCGCCCGATGTTGTTGTAAATTCTCCTGAAATTACTACAGAAAGAAGTGATAATATGCCGGAGCAAAATATTTCTGATGTTAATCAGAAAAGCACCGAAAAGGCACTGGACGAAATAATCAATCATTACGATTGCTTATACAGTAGAGACGACCTCGACAAACTCCCCGACAATGACAAAAAACATATCGCAGATATATATTACAAAAGACCATATGATGAGAATAATCCGGACACCTATGACTTGGATAAAAAGCTGAATGGTGATATATTGGAGGCTCTCAATATCAACGAATTTAAAAGCATAATCAATGCCGATAATCTCAGACAAAACGGAATTGAGATTGAGGAAATCAAAACAAAAGGCAGTATCAGAGAAGATTTTTACTATGAACCGTCAATGAGTGATGAGGATATGGATTTTTCTTTTGCAGAAACCATAAGCAGTATATCATTCAAAAATGAAGCAAAGGAAACTGTAACTTTCAGTGATTATTCCAATTTAAAAAATGCGCTTTCAAATCCGGACAGTGTTCTGATGAGAAGTGCAGGACAAATTGAAACGGAGAATTTCATACCATTTGATGATTACTACATACCGGACGAAATCAATTATTATCGCCCTGAGCAGCAAACAGAACATCAAGAAGTGCAGCCTACTGTACAATCTCAACAGCAAAAACAAACAGAACGGAGCGCACAGCCGGAAATAAAGCCTATCGTTCAACCTCAATCACAAAGGCAGACAGAACAGAGAGTACAGCCGGAAATAAAGCC
>CAMWVV010000155.1 GCA_947177755.1 uncultured Ruminococcus sp.
CCTCTGCCCTGATTACAGGCAATTGTGAAGTTATTCCCTGTACTAAGGAAATTATGATTTTTGAACCAGTGGAAATTATAATTTTTGCACCGGTTTCAATAATTTTCGGAAAAATTTCAACAATACTTTTAATTATTCTCAAAGAAATTTCTGAAAAAATCCTGCTGATATTCTGTGAATTATCTGAAATACCCTCCAAAAATGACCGTATAATTTTCGATGCCATTTTCAGAATATCGGGAATTTTCGACGCAATTTCCGTCAATGCCTGATTTAATACATCGCCTACCGCTCCGGCGAGTCCCTCAAAACCACCGCTTTTAAAAGCGTCTGTTAACTGTCGGATATAGCCAGTTCCGGTCTGCACATAATACCTCAGAGACTCGTTCAGACTTTCATAAACTTCAACTCCAAGTCCTTCCAGACTTGAATTAAGTCCTGCAATGTCGCCTTCTAAATTGTCGTTCATTGTATCAGCCATTTGCTGCATAGCACCGTCACAACTTGCGATTTCCGCACTCAGTTCATTGAACCTGTCAGAACTGTTGTTCAGTGCAGCAGAAGCAGACGCAAGAACCTGAACGTCAAAAATATCGCTCATCGCCTGCATTCTTTCGGTTTCAGTGAGGCTTTCCATTGCGGACATCGTGTCCATGAGGACTTCCTGCACAGGACGAAGTTCACCCGTAACTGCATCGCTTGCCGAAATTCCAAGCTGTTCCATCGCCTGTGCCGCCTTTGAGGTTGGCGTGTACATATTTTTCAACAGGTTTCGCAGGGCTGTACCGCCCTCCGAACCCTTGATACCGTTGTCAGCAAAAATTCCGAGCATTGTCGCCATTTCGTTGAGTTCAAGACCCGACATTTTCGCCTGACCGCCACAGACCAGCAACGCATCGCCGAGCTGTTCCACTGATGTATTGGACTTGCTTGCCGTTTTTGCCAGAACATCGCCGAAATGCTGTAGATTTTCGGTGGTTGCATCAATGCCGAGAGCCGACATTGCATCGGTCACAAGGTCGGAAGTCCGAGCCAAATCCATGCCTCCTGCCTGTGCGAGGTTCAGGACTTGTGGCAGTGCATCGCAGGCTTTTTCGGCATCATATCCGGCTAATGCCAAATAATTTAATGCGTCTGCCGCCTCACTTGCTGAAAATTTCGTCGTCGATCCCATTTCTTTAGCTTTTTCTGACAATTTTTCATAAATATTTTCGCCGTTTTCCGTCATTGTATCGCTTGTCACGCCCATTGTTGCGATAACCTGCGACATACTGCTTTCGAAATTTTTTCCCACAGAAACAGCGGATTTTCCGAGAGAAAGCAGACCTTTTCCGGCAGTTTCGGCAACATTCAGCAAAGCACTTCCAAGTCCGGAAACTGTAGAAATACACCCTGAAACGCTGTTATTAAGTACATCCATACCTTTAACGACAAGATTTTTAATATTAAGCATACCGTCATCAACGCCGTCTGTATCAATTGCCGTCTGAATTTCAAGTTTGTCATCTGCCAAAGTCCCACCTCCTTAAAACGAAAAAATTTCTCCGGTTTTTTCAGCCGAAATTGGCTCGTGCGGAAATGCCACCGCTTTTTTTATTTTCAGAATTTGTTTTCTGCGTTCCTTGTCCTTGATGTCAGAAATTTTAATCTGACGGTACGCAATGCGTTTTTTCATAGGCGTTTCTTCCGGCAAAGCTTCAAATAACGCCGAAAACTCCCACCAGTGCATATAATCTGTGCGAATCAGGTCGATGCCGTAAACCTGTCGGAACGCTCCCAGAACATACGCCGAGTCATACAGCCATGAAAGTGTCGGAACGCCTGAATTACCATTGTTTTTTCCCTGATTTTCAGGACTTTTCTTTATTTCCGAACATGATGCAAAATCCATCAATGCTGTGTATGCTCCGGTTATATTGTTTGGGATTTCGTCCGCAAACCACGCCAAAGCGGTCAACATTTTCTGCTTTTGGTCGATTTCGTTGTCCGACATCATGTCAAAAAACGCAATCCAGTCACGGAAATCGGTGGAAATTTTATAAAATTTCCCCGACACTTCGACAGCGTCGGGGAGTTCCTCAAACAGAATATTTATCATTTCAAACGTCTTTTTGGTGCGTAACGCTGGGCAATTTTGGACATTCTGCCTTCTGATTCAACACGCTGTCTGCTGATAACATCAAGTAACGATTCAAAAACCTCGTCGTATTTACGACTGTTGTCGTTTATGCCGGAAAAAATTTTCTCAGACGTTCCTTCACCAAGAAAAGTGTCATAAAATTCACGGCATATCCTGCAGTACGTGCGGATTTTTTCAGAAATACTGTTTGTCTCTGTATCCCGGGCATTTTCAAAGACTTTGAGTGCGGAAAGATATCTGTCTGCTGTTTCAGCGTCTTCCATATCCACCTCAAACTCACAGCCGTTTATTGACCATATATAGTTATTTTCCATGATTTATCACTCCTTTGTGGTTGTTGCTGTTTTGGATTTTGCCGAAGTTGTGGAAACGGTTGAGGCAGTCTGAACAGCAGTCAGGTCAATGGTAAAGTCAGTATGTTTTTCACCATTTTCCACGACAGCGTAATACGTTGTATTATCACTTATGAGGTTGTTTGGATTGTCGAGTCGTCCGATACTTGAGGCGAGTTTAAGCGGAAAACCGTTTGTTATTTTATACAGTGTAATAACTGCTCCCTTATAAACGGCATTAACGGTAATCGTTACGGATGTACCCTTTGTCACTTCGCCCATAACGTGCGTTGAACCGCCATCGCTTATTTCACCCTGAACGCCGTCACCAGTGACAAAAACAGCAGCACTTGTAGAATAATCAATTTTCTGTTCAACATGAATCGTCTGCCAGTCATCATTTGAAGTCGCAGTGCAGTCAATCAGAAGCCCCTTAGCCTTGAAATTTCCGGAGTATGTCAAACAGTCTGTTGTATCGCCGTTTGTGTCCGGAATTATGGCATAATCACGCATTTTCGCCGGAGAGACAGCACCACTGGTTGATAAGTCGACAGTTACAATCGTACGCTTCATAAGATCGCCGATGTACTCGTTTTCTGTGATTTTAACAATATCTGCAAGCACCTCATTGCCTGTATATCGGTCAAAACTGTATGAAATCGACGGAGCATAACCGACAATATCAGTACGTTCAAACTCCTCATCGACGTACTGACGGCTGTATTCTTTCGGATTCTGCGAATAGCTGAGGTCTGTGAAGCCTTCCATACGCTGAAAACTGCCGTTCGGAAGTTGCCAGAATGCTAATTTTTTCGGTCTTGTGACCAGATTTCCATATCTTAAATTTTTACCCATTTGTGTACCTCCTGTCCTGATAATAGACGAATTTCAGCTGAATCTGATAGCGTGCGGTGCTGTCGTCCGTGTCGAAAACATAGCCTCCGGACTGCACTTCGATATATTGTGGAACTCGATATTTATCAAGTTCCGGAAGATTTCCGGCGTTGGACTGTGTTTCAATCCAGTCCGCAAAATCTTCATAAAAACCGCTGTTTGCGATATTCTGCAAAGTGTCCGCACCGTATTTTTCACGGCTTGCAAAGATAAAATTGAACTGCCTGAGTGAAGAACCGTCTGTATATCGTCGCAAAATCGGGTCTGTAACTTCGCCGTCAATGGTGTATTCAATTTCGCTGTCGCCCAGACGGTCGACATTAAGTAAAACACCGTTTTTCAGCAACGGACAGCCTGAAATGAAGTCCCGAACGCTTTCAATTATTGACATTCAATCACCTTCCGTTCAGAATTTTATTGGCGTTCCGAACAATGTCTTTGCCTTGTGCCGTCCACATTCTGCGTACCCATAAACGTCCTTTTTGACTGCTTGATTTTCCTGCGAAATACTGGCGTTTTGCATATGGTGCGGTGTATTTTATAATACCTGTTCCCACACTTGTTCCTGTGATTCCCGAACGTTTCAGCGAACCTGTTTTCATAGGCACTAAAGGGTCGGAACGTCTGAGAATCTCGCTGTCAACATACATCTGTGTACGGTGAATTTTTTCCGGACTTACGCCGTTAAGTCTGAGTTTAAAATTCCATTTCATCATTTTGCCGTCACCTCTATATGCCGTATTTTTCCCGAACCATAGCGGAAATTTTTCACTGACATTATAGTCAGACTTCCTTTTTCTTTAACGTCGCCAAGACAAATAAAATCATCCTTGCACGGAATAAAGTTTTTCAGCGATTTTTCGGGAATGATGCACAGAATCTCATTGCTTTCGCTCATGCCTTTACCCGTGCTTTTATTTTCCTCGGACTGTCCCGAACAGTTTTCCCAGTAAATGCCGTAAAACAGGTGTTTTTCCCATGTTGGCAGACGTTTTTCGACATCAATCGTTTTATGGAAAACTGTTATAATTTCGGTATTTGTGAACATTATTCCACCCCTCTGTAAATCAGTCCTGTATTGCCTAAATAGCGTAGAACCGTGCTTTTCAGTGACTTATGAAAATCGGCATCAGTCATGGAAATTTCCTGAATGTAGTCATACGGATTTGCCATTGACACAGAATACGCTCCTATGCTTTCGGAAGTTTTCGGTATATTCTCGGTGTCAGGAACACCGCCCGAAAACGCCATATTCCGCCTGAAAAACTGTTCCGCCAAAGCACACACACATTTCTGAATTTTAATTTTATGACGGTTCAGAAGTTTTTCATCAGAGAGGCGGTCAAAGGTCGCAGTGTCAATAAATTCGGAGGCACGCTCCGAAAATGTCCGGAACGTAGTCTCATCTGTGATTAAAATTCCCTTGAAAAAATTCTGATAAAACGGAAAATCAGCATATGCCAACTCACTCACCGTCTTTCGTTTCAGGCTTCGGCTTGGGCTTTGACTTCGGTTTGTCGTGAATTTCAAGTCCGACAGTTCTCATAAAAATCCCCCTTATGTTGTCGAATGTGAGCAGTAAATACCCTTGACCCTGTTTTCATAAACGTCAGTCAGACCGTACGCACGATAGAAGAATTTCCACGCATCAGCGGCTTGGTTATCTTCCGGAGCAATGACCTTATTCACAACGTGCTTCGTGAACTGCATAACAGCGGACTTGTCAATAATCATAAAATTAATATTTTTTCCTGCCGTAGCTTTTTTGTAACCGCCGATTTCTTCGCCTTCGGTCTTTCCGTCAAGAAGGTTAATTGCCGTGTAGAAGCGTGTCTGCGGCACTTTTACAACCGCTGAAAATCCCTCAAGCATAGCCTTTGACTTGTAAGTATCAAGGGCAATAATGGCGTTGTGAAGTGTCGGAGTAATGAATAAAATGCGGTTTTCTGTATCGACTTCGGCTTCGTCAAGGACGTTGTTTGCTGCCGTGATTGCAGAACATACGCCGTCACCTGTCGTGAGAGCCTCGGACTTGACTGTTATTCCCGAAGCACTGGCATATTTTGCAAAACGGTAAGCGTCCATTTCAGGGACAACCTTGTTGCGTACAAAGCGTGATGAAAGCATACCAAAAGAGATACCAATAGTTTCCTCATTGTCCATAGCGTCCACGGAAAACGCTCTGCCACGGTCATAATCGAACTTGACAGTTTCCCAAGTAAGCTTGTCATCGCCGTTCACGTAACCGCCGGAACGGCTGTAATCAGCCAGTCCGTCCATGTCAATTTTAGGGATAATAATTTCATTTGTATTCGTACCCTGACGGACGGTCGAAGCATCGCTTTCAAGAATCTCCGTCAGACTTGCAAGCTTGTAAACGTCGTCGAGTTTGTCAACATATTTCTTGACCAGTGCAATTGAATTTGCCATAAAAATTCCTCCTTTTACTTAAGTCCCATGACTTTGCGGATAAAAGCGTCGTCATCTTTCAAGCCGCCCTGACCTGT
>CAMWVV010000156.1 GCA_947177755.1 uncultured Ruminococcus sp.
ATTCAATGAATTTATAACTTCAAAACTTCTCGGCGGTGCTGTTGACACTCTCAAAAGGCACGGTGTTGACGAAAACAAAATTGACATTGCATGGGTTCCGGGAGCTTTTGAAATTCCGCTTATTGCACAGAAAATGGCAAAGTCGGGCAAATATGACGCTGTAATCTGTCTCGGTGCAATAATCAGGGGTTCGACATCTCATTATGACCTTGTATGCAATGAAGCCGCAAAGGGTATCGCACAGGTTTCATTAAACAGTGATATTCCCGTAATGTTCGGGGTTATAACTACCGAAAACATCGAACAGGCTATAGAGAGGGCAGGTTCAAAAGCAGGAAACAAGGGCAGTGAATGTGCCGAAGGTGCTGTTGAAATGATTAATCTGATAAGAGAGATTGAAAAAAATGACTAATCTTATTTTCGATTATGACGGCACTATTCACAACACCATGAAAACTTATGCCCCTGCTTTCCGCAATACGTGCAAGTGGCTTTCCGACAACGGTTATATCAATCCAACAGAATACACCGACCGACAAATAAGCAGGTGGCTTGGTTTTAATTCAACTGATATGTGGAATCAGTTCCACCCCGAACTTGACCACGAAATCCGTGAAAAAGCACGTAAAATGCTTGGTAAGGATATGGCGGAAAGAGTGGAAAACGGTGAGGGTTCACTTTTTGAACACGCAGAAGAAATTCTGTCCGTACTGAAAAATTCAGGCTACAGGCTTATTTTTCTCAGCAACTGCCGTATTCACTACATGGAACGCCACAAAAGAATTTTCGGACTTGACAGGTTTTTTGACTTTTTCTACTGCTGTGAGGAATTTGACTTTATTCCGAAATACGAAATTTTCCGCCGTTTCAGTCAGAATCATGACGGTGATTTTATAGTGATAGGCGACCGCTTTCACGACATAGAAACGGCTGTAAAAAATAATCTGAAATCAGTCGGTTGCGGTTACGGCTATGGTTCTCCCGACGAACTTTCAGAAGCTGATATTATTGTTGACGATATAAGAAATATTCCCGACGCTGTAAAAATTCTGTCCTCAAAGGAGAATAAATGAAAAAATTACGTATTATTTCGGCATTTCTTGCTGTGGTGATTTCTGTTTCAACTTGTTCGTGCGGACTTAAAAAAGATAAAAACACTTCAGAAAAAGACTCTTCCGATGTCAGTGAAGAAAAATCTGAAATAAAAAAATTTGAACGCACAGCACCACCAACCGAATATGTCCCTGCCGACATGGACGAAATCAGAAAACACGCCAATCAGCTTCTTGATGATTATAAAATATCCAAAAATGAAGAACAGGTCAGAAATGATATTGATGTCCTGCTTTACGACCTCGACCTTGCAAATGATTCTCTTTCATATATCACCGTTGACTACTATCTTGACTGGAACAACGAAAAAACAGAAGAAAAATATGACAGATGTTATGAAGATTTCTATGCAGTTTACGAAATACTTTCATATGTCTTTACTATCTGTAGTCTTTCTGAAGAATACGGAAATCTTTTTGAAGAATTTGTAACGGAAAATATGGTTGAATATTATTCTGATATGACTATGGAAACTGTCGAGGAATACGCAAGGGAAGATTATCAGTTCATGGACATATACCTTGATGACTACTATGAAATGGCATACAGTGATGACCTCAACGACGACGAAAAAAATCTGCTGTGTGCAAAAATCTATCTTGATATTCTTGAAAATTATGATACTGAATCTTTCTATGAACAGTATTCACGTGACTATACGCCCGAAGAAGTAATTGAACTTTGCGACGTTATACGGAGCGAAATAGTACCTGTCTATAATCAGCTTTTTGAAACTCTCTATGAACTCGACGAGATTGACGACATAATAGATTCCCCCGTCTACTTTGAAAATCCTTTTGAAGAAATACTGAAATATTCGTCACGGCTTTCTCCTGATATAGAAAAATCCGCCAAGAAAATTCTTGACGAAAATCTATATACGATTGCCTCGGGCGACGACTGTTATGACGGCTCATTTACCATTGATATGCCTGCCCAGAACAGTGCGCTTGTATACGTCTATGACGACGGGTTTTTTGAAAGTTTTCTTACTGCTGTCCATGAGTTCGGACATTTTCACGCCTCTTTCTATGATGATACGACAACTTTCAGACAAATGAACAATCTTGATATTTCTGAAATTCAGTCTCAGGGTCTTGAATTTCTGTTTATGCAGTTCTATGACGATATTTACGGAAAACAGTCCGATGCAATGAAAATAATGAAAACGGCTACAATGCTTGAATCTGTAATCAGCGGTTTTTTGATAGGAGAGTTTGAGTATACCGTACTTGAAAACCGTGACGAAATGTCACCGAAAGACGTTCTTGAATGTTATGACGAAATAATGGGAGATTTGAGTGAAGATTTGCCGTTTTACTATATAACGCATATCTTTGAACAGCCTGCATACTATATCAGCTACGGAACTTCCGCCCTTGCATCATTCGAGATTTTTGAAAATCCGGACAAGGCTGTTGAACTCTATGAAAATATTGCGGAAATATCATGCAATTCCGGCGAATATCAGTTTAAATCCGCACTTGAAAAATGTGGTTTCAGCGATGTTCTCAATAAAGAATACATAAAAAATCTTTCGGAACGTATAACGGCATTTTCCGATGAAATTATAGGATAAAAATAAACGGACGTGTAAAGAGCGGCACTCATAAAGAAGTTTTTGCCATAGCACTTATGATTTTCAGTCAAAAGCGCTATGGCGTTTCTATTGACAGTGTAACGACTTTGATGTATAATTATTACTAAGATAAATCGGTATTTTTAAGGAAGTGAAATAATAATGTGTATTGAATGTTATATTGATGAAAATAGAATAACACCGCTGTTAAATCCGATAGAATGTTTACAAAATCATACGCAATATATTTGTGGGACTTGTGGACGGTGTATCTGTATTGAACGTGACCCTAAACGTGGACTGCAAAGATGGATTTTTCCTTTCAAATCATTAGAAATTGCAAAAATGTATTTGCGTACTGCTGATTACAGTATGAAAAAATCTTGTAGTATTTATGAAATAGAAAGTGAAAACGGCAGACATTCTTATAAAATTTTTGCAAGTGATAAGGATTTGCAGTTATACTTAAAAAAGAATAAAGGTAAATTTTGTAAACATATGAAACCTATTTTCACTGTTGCAGAATATAAGGAATATGCAAATACACAAATACAAAAATTGACTTCTGATGAAGTACAGAAATATATGTCAGAACGATAAATTCTGATATATATGGATAATCGAATAATAACAACAAGCCCCAAAGCAGTTATAAATAATTGCTTCGGGGCTTAAACTTCTTTATGAGTATCGAATTAAAAACGTCCGTTTTTTTGTATGATTATTCTGTTCTCAGTGCTTCAACAGGGTCTTTCTTCGATGCAACTCTTGACGGAATAAGTCCTGCTATAAGTGTAAGAACCATACTTATAACAACAAGTATGACCGCCGCCGTAACAGGCACATAAGCATTGAGAGTGTCAAGAGTAGTTACCGAATGAATTATTAAGTTTATAGGAATTGTAAGCAGTGCGGAAACTCCTATACCAAGAAGTCCAGCGGTAAGTCCGACTATGAGAGTTTCGGCATTGAACACCGTTGAAACGTCGTGTTTTGATGCTCCGATAGCTCTGAGTATACCGATTTCCCTTGTACGTTCAAGAACTGAAATGTATGTGATAATTCCAATCATTATGGACGAAACCACAAGTGAAATGCCCACAAAAGCAATAAGCAGATACGATATACCGCTTATAATTCCTGTAACCGACGACATGAGAAGTGCCACATAGTCCGTATAATGAATAACATCATCTTCACCTACAGAATTGTTGTAATCTTCGATTGCGTCGGCTATATCGTCCTTGTCTTCAAAAGTCTTTACATATATGCTGACCGCTGACGGTTCGGATATGTCAACTTTACCGAGAAGTCTTAAATTTTCCTCATATGTCGAATCAGATAATTCAACAGGTGTGAAATTTTCATAGACCTGAATATATGCCTCATCGGAAAGTTTCATTTTGTCAAGTTCTTTTGCAAGTTCCTTGTCGGAATATTCAGCAAGCTTTTTTTCCGTTTCGGCTGTAGCCTGCTCCACGTACTGCAAACTTACCACGCCTATCAAAGCTTCACTGAACTCTTCTTCACTCATAGTTTTGATGTAGTCGGCAATCTGTGAACTTTCAACACCCATCTGCTGTGCATAAAATTCGGCAACAAGAGTCTGTTTATCGCTGTCGGACATCTTTGAAATAGTCTGCTGTACAGACTTCATCATTTCCTCTTCATTCGGGAGAGACGAAACAAAACGGTAAATTTCAGCTTTTTTTTTGTCGTCCGCATTTTTGAGATAATCCTTTGTCACTGAAATTTTTTCATTTTCGTCGGGTTCTTTGTAATCAGCCGTCATAAATTCAGAACCGTTAATAATATCCGTTTCGGGATTTTCGGTCTGAGCCTTTATAATGTCACTGTTTTCAGCCTGTTCTATTACGTGTTTTGTCAGCATTGGCGTATAAGCAATATACCCATTTATCATACCAGCCTTAACATCTTCATTAGGACGTATAAAGCCGACTATTTTAAGTTCAGTGCCGATACTTTCCGAACTGTAAAGATAGTCAAGACCTGCCTCCGTTGCGGTAAGGTCAGTATAACCGTTACCGTTTTCGTTGTGCTGATAGTACTCGCACGGCAGAATCACCTTGAATTTCTTGTCAATAATTTCATCAAAGTTCCATTCGGTCTGACCGTAATCTTCAATATTTTCTCCGCTCATTGCCGACTTGAGAATATCTGAAAAGTCGTCTGTATCTTTAAGACCCATTGCATAGGCTATAATGTCGGGAAGTTCATTGTTTTTCGTAAGCACCACAACCGCCTCGTCATAGCTTTCGGGCCATCTGCCGTTGACAATATCGTACTGATTCTTAATAATGTCGTTGACCTGTGTGCCGTCCTCAGAGGCTATCAGTTCGGTCATTACATCAAGACCCATCATTGAAGTCTGCATACTTGTCATTGAACTATTCATAGACATTGACATATATTCAGAGTCATTAATTCCGAGAGCCTTTGAATACATATCCATGAAATCAACCTTTATAATTTCACCGCTCGGTGTCTGAGTGAAAACAGGCATATTTACATCATAGGTATATGAAACTGCGGTAGACTTATCTTTGATAATTTCACTGCTGTCAAGAAACTCCTTGAACTTTTTCATATTGTTGACCTGTTTTGCCGATGAGTTCATAGTATTGAACATATCATACATATCTGTATTTGCATAGACTGTATCAGAATCGGAATTTTTCTGTTTTTCTTCGTCAGCATTTCCCATCATGGAAGCAAGTAGTTCCGATGTATCGGTTGTTTCCTTTGTAATCTGCAAAGGATATGACGACAGTGTTTCTTCCTGAACATTATTTATATAGTCGTTTACGCCCGTCGAAAGCGACAGAATAGTTGCAATGCCTATAATACCTATTGAACCCGCAAAAGCCGTTAAAAGAGTACGCCCCTTTTTGGTCATCAGGTTATTCATGGAAAGCGACACCGCCGTACCGAAAGACATTGAAACTCTCTTTTTTGAGGATTCTTTTATTTCGGTTTCTTTTTCGGGTATATAAGGGTCACTGTCATCTGTCAGCTGACCGTCTTTTATACGTACAATCCTTGTTGCATATTCTTCGGCAAGTTCAGGATA
>CAMWVV010000157.1 GCA_947177755.1 uncultured Ruminococcus sp.
TCATCAAGAACAGGTGCGCTAACTTCGGTTACTTCCGATTCGGTTTCTTTATGTACAGGTATAACGTCATCAAGCGGCGGCAGTTCTATATCATCAAGAACAGGTGCGCTAACTTCGGTTACTTCCGATTCGGTTTCTTTATGTAGAGTCATAATGTCATCAAGTGATGGCAAAACAATATCTTCAAGTGCAGGGGCTGTTGTTTCCGTAACCGTCGGGCTTTCAGGTACAGACAAATCAAGGTCAGCCATTTCTTCAGGCTGTTCGGGTTCATTGACAGACTGTTCCGAATTATCAACGCCAAACAACTGGTTTGCCACATAATCCCAGTCGGAATTTGCGGATTCTTCATTTTCTTCGTCAAGAATCTTTTCATTCACAGGTACATTATTTTTTTCCTCTTCAAGTGCAGAATAGTCGTATCTTGAAGCACTTACCGCAGGTGACTGACTTGATGAAGCCTGAACATTTCCGAAAGCAAACATTTTCATTATATCGTCTTCATCAATAATGCCTATAGGTTTTTCTTCCGATTCTTCGGCATTTTCAATTGGTTCTTCATATGCCGACGGCGGAGGATTTATTGCTGTAAAGTCAATAGGTTCTTCGGGTTCGCTTTCCTGAGAAACAACGTTATTTCCCGTTACGGCAGGCTGAATTTCTTCCGCTTCGGACTGATTCGGTGCAGGAATTGCAAACTGAGCCAGAAAATCGTCCTGAACGGTTTTCACTGAGGGAGCAGGTTTTTCTTCTTCTGCTTCAGGCTTTTTTATAGCAAACTGTGCCATAAAGTCATCGTTACTTTCAGCCTTTGTTTCCATTTTTTCCGCAGGCGGAGGAGTTATTGCAAATTCGGCAAGACTGCTGTCAATAGCCACATTTGTACTGGGAATATTCTGCTGAACGGGTGAAGAAGAAACGGGTGTCCTTTCAAACGGAACGGGTTCGGGCTGAACAGGTTCGGGATTTGTCGGAACAGATGTAATTTTTGCCGTTGTATTTCCCAGCGGAACAATACCCTCATCGGCAAGACCCATTTTTTCACGCTGTCTTTCTTCCTTGAGAAGCCGTGCCATTTCCTTTTTGTCTGCCTTAATCATTTTCTTTGCAAAAGCATTTTTACATCTTTCACAGGTAATTTCCTTAAGGTCATTCATTTTTCCGCTGCGACGGAATTTATTGACATTATCGCCTTTTTGCAGATTTATGCCGCAGCCTGTTTTTTTGTCATTATCAGTACCATGAATATCTTCGTTCATGATAGAGGTCACAAGTGTAATATCCATAAGCTCTTCCTTTCTGCACATCAAAGCACAGTTTTTCGCTTTACGGCAGCGAATACCGATTTTCCGGAACGCATAATTTTTATACGCATCACAATACATATACATTATACAATATAAGTTACAAAAAATCAACACTTTCTGAAAAATTTGCACTATCAATTATACTGATTTTAAAATTTTCGGTAAAAACAACAAAACGTTATTGCTTTTTTTGTCAAAAACCGCCTAACAAGTTTAAAATTACTTTTAATAATCAACATATATTTTGTATATAAATAAACAGAATTATTGCTGTTAAATATTCAATATTTTATATAAACCCGAAAAATTATAAAATATGTGATTTTACTCTTGCATTATCGGAAAATTTGTTGTATTATTATAAGTGTATTACTAAAATATAAGGGGGAGTTACGTGAAACTCGTTTCAGTAGTTGTTCCGTGCTACAATGAACAGGAAGTATTACCCATGTTCTATGAGGAAATCACAAAAGTAACAGATAAGATGTCAGTTGATTTTCCCGAGCTTAAATTTGAATTTCTGTTCATAAATGACGGTTCAAAAGATAAAACACTTGATATACTGCACACACTTGCCGACAAAGACGAAAGAGTAAGGTATATATCTTTTTCAAGAAATTTCGGCAAGGAATCGGGAATGTATGCAGGACTAAAAAACGCAAAGGGCGATTATGTTGTTGTAATGGACGCTGATTTACAGCACCCTCCGACATTTCTTCCGACCATGTATAAATATGTCAGGGATGAGGGATATGACTGTGCAACAACAAGGCGTGTAAACCGAAAAGGTGAATCCAAAGTCCGCTCATGGTTTGCAATGAAATTCTATCAGATAATGAACAAGATTTCTCAGACCGAAATTGTCGACGGCGCTCAGGATTTCCGCTTTATGACAAGGCAGATGGTTGACGCTATTCTTGATATGTCTGAATACAACCGTTTTTCAAAAGGTATTTTCAGCTGGGTGGGCTTCAATGTAAGATATATTCCGTATGAAAACGTTGAACGTCCAGCAGGTACTACTTCATGGTCATTCTGGGGGCTTTTCAAGTACTCACTTGAGGGAATCATGGCATTCTCTACCGCACCGCTTGCCATATCGTCACTGCTCGGAATAGTAAGCTGTATAATCTCATTTATCCTTATAATAATAACAGTCATCAAAACTCTTATATTTGGGGAAAGCGTTGACGGCTACCCTACCACAATATGCGTGATTTTCATGCTCAGCGGATTACAGCTTTTCTGTACGGGAATACTCGGACAGTATCTTTCAAAAACTTACCTTGAAACAAAACGCCGTCCGATTTATATTGCAAAGGAAACGGACGAGCTTTACCGCAGAAAAAAACAGGAGTCAGGAAACACGGAAGAAAATAATTCTCAGTCAGGTGAATAACAACGGAGGAGGTGCGGACTTCTGAACAAACAGACAAGATTTATAGTTTCCGCACTTTTCATATTAATCATATTGCTTACCGTTGCTATCAGAAGATTTTACTCCGATACAACCCAAAGTGCAGGAAACAACAGTTTACAGACAAACACAATAAGCACTATTGACTCCGATTCTTCAGGAAACAGGATTTTCAAGGAAAACAGCGGACTTTTCGGCATTATAGACAGCAGTGACAGGATTATTGTTTCACCCGAATGGCTTGACCTTAAATTCACGGACGGCGGTATGTGTATAGCAAAACAACGGATAGACGGCGTTCTTCTTATCGGTTGTATAGACTACGAGGGAAATATATCCATTCCTTTTATATATCGGAATATGGAATTTCACGAGGAGGAAGGTTTTCAGTTTTATATTGCCGAATCGGCAACAGATAATTCATGCGTGATATATGACAGCCGTTTTGTACCATGCTTTACAAGGTCGTGGGAAAACTACAGTCTTTCAGGCAGTGAAATCACATTTAAAACAAACAGCGGAACTTATGAATATGCAATAAATCAGGACGGTTTCAGACTTAAATCAGCGGAAGTAATCGGAAAGACAATGGAACGCAGTTACGTTCTCACCGTATACAGCAGGATACTACTTTCAAAATTAAGCGTTTCCATGATTGAAAAAATGGCTGAATATACCGAAAAATATATCGAGTTCGCATACACGGGAAATGATGATATTCTTTCTGATATAACAACGGGAAGCCGTTCCGCATTCACACAGCTTTTTCCCGACGACCACAAGATTCTTTCAAAAGAACTGCTGAATATTTCCGAAATATTCATATATTCCGTGAGGTCTGACGATAATGTCCCTCACTATGCAATATCCGTCACCGCCGATACTGAAATAGAGTATTCCGACGAATCAAGCGGTAAAAATACACTGACAGGCGAATATACGGCAGTTATAGAATACAGCGGATATTCCGAAAATGACCTTAAGGCAGTTTCAGGAAGTTTTACCGAAAAAGAACCCGAATATCCACAGACAGAAGAAGAAACGGAAAATTATTCCGAAAAAGATGTAACCGAATCTGACGAATGATTATTTAATGAAAAGGAGTTTTTTAATTATGTCAAAAAAAGTAGCAGTTATAATGGGAAGCAACAGTGATTTTCCTGTTGTAAAATCAGCCCTTACAGAACTGAAAAAATACGATGTTGAGTTTGAGTGCCGTGTAATGTCAGCACACCGCACACCCGTTGAAGCCTGTGAATTTGCAGACAATGCAAAAGCAAACGGTTTCGGTGTCTTTATATGTGCGGCAGGAATGGCAGCACATCTTGCAGGCGTAATTGCAGGTCACACAACACTGCCTGTCATTGCCATTCCTATGAAGTCTTCTGTACTTGAAGGCATGGACGCTCTTTTATCGTCTGTAATGATGCCCCCCGGAGTACCTGTGGCAACAGTCGGCATAAACGGTGCCAAGAATGCAGCTATTCTTGCAGTGCAGATGCTGGCAATCTCTGATGAGGAACTTGCACAGAAGTTAGCAGACGAAAAAGTCAAGATGGCTGACGGTGTTCGTCAGAAAGATATTGAATTACAGGAGGAATTAAAAAATGTTTGAGAAAAAGGAAAAGAAATCTAAACGCTTTGTTGTCAAGGAAGAACAGACTCTCGGTATGTGTGCAATACAGATTATTGTTGATACCGTTACAGGTGTTAACTATTTAAATACTGTCGGTACATCAATGGCAGGACTTACTCCCCTGCTTGACGACAAGGGAAATGTAGTCATTGACAAAATGAATAAATAAAAATTGCTTTACCTGTTCACAAAGATGTGAACTTGTATATATATTTCACAGGAGGAATAAAACAATGGAAAATATTGTTAAACAGGAACAGCTCTACGAGGGCAAGGCTAAGAAAGTCTATGCTACAAACGACCCCGACCTTGTAATTGTTGACTACAAGGACGATGCAACAGCTTTCAACGGAGAAAAAAAGGGTACAATCTCAGGCAAGGGAGTAGTCAACAACAGAATGACTAACTTCATGTTTAAAATGCTCGAAAAGGAAGGTGTTCCTACTCATCTCGTAGAGGAAATCAGCGACCGTGAAACTATCGTTAAAAAGGTTTCAATCGTTCCGCTTGAAGTTATAATCAGAAACGTTGCAGCAGGTTCTTTCTCAAAGAGAATGGGCGTTGAAGAGGGCAGACAGCTTCTCACTCCTATTCTTGAATTCAGCTACAAGAATGACGACCTCGGCGACCCGTTCATAAATGACTATTATGCTCTCGCTCTCGGTCTTGCTACAAAGGAAGAAATTGACACAATCGCAAAGTATGCATTCAAGGTCAACGAATTTATGGTTAACTTCTTCAAGGGTCTTAACATTGACCTTATTGACTTCAAGATTGAGTTTGGCAAAACTTCCGACGGCACTATTATTCTTGCTGACGAAATCTCACCCGACACCTGTCGTTTCTGGGACAGCACAACTCATGAAAAACTCGACAAAGACCGTTTCCGTCGTGATATGGGCGGTGTTGAAGAAGCATATCAGGAAATCATGAAAAGACTTATGGGAGAATAATTTTATGGGTGGATTTTTTGGTGCAGCTTCCAAAAACGACTGCGTTACAGATGTATTTTTCGGAACAGACTACCACTCACATTTAGGTACAAGACGTGGCGGTATGACCGCATATTCTGAGGAGCTTGGCTTTCAGAGAAGTATCCACAGTATTGAAAACTCACCTTTCAGAACAAAATTTGAAAATGATGTTGTAAAAATGCGTGGCAGACTTTGTATAGGCAGTATAAGCGACACAGACCCCCAGCCGATTCTTGTGCGTTCAAAACTCGGACTTTACGCCGTATGTTCGGTAGGTATAATAAGAAACGCCGAAGCACTCGTTGATGAACTTCTTGAAAACGGCTGTGCGAACTTTGAAACCATGAGCAGCGGAAGTATAAACTCGGGCGACTTAATCGGTGCTTTGATTGCACAGAAAGATTCGTTTATTGACGGCATACGTTATGCAC
>CAMWVV010000158.1 GCA_947177755.1 uncultured Ruminococcus sp.
AAATTATACTCACCTCTAATTGACAACAAATTCTGATTTATCATAATAAATCTATTAATAAAAACCGCCCCGATTCTGTATCAGGGCGATTTTTATTTATCTCTTTACGAAATACTCTTCATACCATACAAGAAATGTATAGATAGTCCATATTTTACGCCAGTTGTCTGAATTACCGCCGATATAGTCATTAAATATGGCGTTTATTTCTTCGACGTTGAAAAACTTTTCAGCCATTTCACTGCTGAACTTTGCTTTTACGTCGCTGTTGTAGCGTTCGTCGGCGAGCCATATACGGATAGGAACGATAAAGCCGAGTTTCTTTCTGAAAGCTATTTCTTCGGGAAGAACCTTTGCGGCTGCCGTTCTGAAAGCAACTTTGTTTGTTTCGGCGTTCACCTTATATTCCGACGGAAGTCTTGACGCTATGTCAAAAATTCTCATATCGGTAAGGGGCATACGTATTTCAAGACCTGCCGCCGTACTCATCTTATCGACATTAAGGTAAATATCTCCCTCAAGCCAAATCTGAATATCAACATCAGACATCTTTGTAAGCGGGTCAAGTCCTTCAGTTTCGTCGTATATATGTTTAACGAGATTAATCGGCAGGACTTCGGGGTTATAATTTTTAAGAATCCTCTGTTTTTCGTCCTCTTTCATTATGTTAGTATTTCCTACATAGAAATTTTTCAGATTGTCACCGTATCTTTCGGCGTTGCGGTACATATTGTAACCGCCGAAAAATTCGTCCGCACCCTCTCCCGAATAGCAGATTTTTGTATGTTCCGCAGTTGCTTGACAGGCAATGGCAAAGACAATTGCAGAGGCATCGCCTAACGGCTGTTCCATGTTGTACATAACATATGGTACTATATCAAAATACGCTTCGGGAGTAATAAGACACCTGTTGTTTTCACGTCCGAGAATATCGGCAGTCTGCTTTGCAAGACACGATTCGTCAAAACGCTCATCGTCATAACCGCATGAGTCTGTTACTTTAACATCGGACATTGCGAGAACATACGAGGAGTCAACACCGCCCGAAAGGAAAGATTCGGCTGTTTCACCGTCTTCCTTGACCTCGGGGAAAATTTTCTGTATAGTGGTGTGGATTTCGTCAGCCCATTCGTTGACGGTTTTTGAATTGTCGGGTCTGAAAGTCGGCGACCAGTAACGTTCAACAGTAAGTTTACCGTTTTCAAATTCAAGCCAGTGACCAGGCATAAGTTTTTTTACACCTTTGAAAAAAGTGTCTTCACCTGCAACATATGTCAGTGACATATAAATCTGCAACATATCGGTGTTGACTTCTTTTACAAAACCGTCCTGCTCAATGATTTTACGTATCGTTGTACCGAAAAGAAGCCGACCGTCTGCGGTCTGATAGTAATAAAAGGGCTTTGTTCCAAACTGGTCACGCATACAGAAAATTTTGCCGTTGTCATCGAGAGCAAAAGCAAACATACCATAAATGTGGTCAGCCATATCGTGACCCCATTTTTCATACGCTTTAGTTATTATCTGCTTTTCACGTTCTTCACGTTTTTCAAGTGGGAGCGGGTCAGTTTCCAGTTCACCGCAAAGTTCTTTCCAGTTTCGGATATGTCCTCTGTATTCAAGAATTTTTATCATAAATATCACCTCATTAATATATATGCTTATTATTTGATTTCTTTTCCATACTTATCAACCATTATCATCTCTGTAAGTATTTGGTTATAACCGGTAAATAACAGTTTCATATATGCCCCGTCATTTAAACTGTATACTTCCCATACTATTCCATAACCAACAGTTCCAGTTGGTTCGCCTATGAGTTCAACGACTTTATCATATGACATTCCAATTTGTATTTCATTAAAGTCTGAAACTGCAAAATTGCCGTTATCAGAAGTAACAATATATTCCGTCGGTTTCTGACAAGCCGTCAGCATAATAATGCTTACAACAGCAAGCAGTTTAAAACTCTTCATAAATCGGCGGTCTGTTCATCAGCTTTCCGAGTGCTTTTCTTACGTCACCGCCATGAAAAAGTATGTCGTTGAGCTGTTCGGTTATAGGCATTTCAACACCAAGACGCTGTGCCAGTTCATAAGCCGCTTTACAACAGAAATACCCTTCAACTGTTCCTACCTTTTCAACTGCTTCTTCAGGGGTTATTCCCTGACCTATCAGTATACCCGCACGTCTGTTTCTGCTGTGCATACTTGTGCAGGTAACTATCAAATCGCCAAGTCCCGTAAGTCCGCTGAAAGTGTTTATGTTTGCACCGACCGCTTTTCCGAGACGTGCAATTTCGTGCATACCTCTTGTCATCAGGGCGGCTTTTGTATTGTCACCGTAACCCATGCCGTCGCATATTCCCACACAGAGAGCTATTATATTCTTCAACGCTCCGCCGATTTCACAACCTTTAACATCATCATTAATATAAATTCTCAGTGTATCGTTTGCAAAAGATTTCTGAACGTATTCGGCGGCTTCATGATTTTCAGAAGCGGCTACTATGGTAGTCGGAATACATCTCGCAACTTCTTCGGCGTGCGACGGTCCTGAAAGGACGACAAGTCTGTCTGTCCGAATTTCTTCGGTGATAACGTCACTCAGCATTTTAAGACTTCCCTCTTCAAGACCCTTTCCCGTATTTACAATTGTCATTTTTTCGTCCGTATACGGTGCGGCAAGCCTTGCAACGTCACGCACAAATGTTGACGGTATTCCGAAAATAAGAATATCACAGCCTTTGATGCAAGAAATATCGCTTGTCATTGCAATACTTTCGGAAATCGGAACTCCGGGAAGTTTGTGTATGTGTTCTCCGTGACTTCTGATTTCGTCAATTTCAGACTGAAATTTTGACCATACAGTGACATTATGCTGTCCGCACCTTTCCGCCATTATTGCAAGGCTTAAACCAAATCCGCCCGAACCGAGTATAACTATATCTGCCATAAAAAACTCCTTTCTGTTATCAAATGAGCATATCCGACGTGCAGATATGCTCATGTTATTATTTTTGTGTAATATTGTTTACGTTGAATGAAAACTTGCTTTCCGTGCCGTCAAGCAGTCTGTCGATATTCGGCTTGTGCCTCCATACAATAAGAGCAACCATAGGAAGTGAAAGAATAAAATAAAGTACACTCATTCCGACAGAATAACCCTCAACAATATACGACATACAGAATACAGCAACAGGACAGTAAACCGATGCAAATATTGAAGCAAGCGAAACATACTTTGATATGTAAAGGATAACAACAAAAATCGCAAGGATTGCTATAAATACTTTCAGGTCAACCACAAGAAAAGCGGCAGCCCCCGCAAGTACACCTTTTCCGCCCTTGAATCCGTAATAAATCGGGAAAATATGTCCCAATACAGCACCGATTCCTGCAAAATATCCTATATACTGAACGTCGTTGTCGGGTTTCATTCCTGCTTTCATCATACTACAGAACCAGAATGCAATGTAAACGGCAAGCACGCTTTTCAGCACATCACCAAGAAGAGTGAGCAAAGCACAGGTTTTTCCTGCACAGCGGTATGTGTTTGTAAGACCTGCGTTTTTGCTTCCCATTTCACGTATGTCTTTGCCTGTCATGATTTTTACAAAAATAATCGAGAAGTTGCAGCTGCCGAGAAAATACCCCAGTGAAACGGCAACAATAATAGACAGTAAAACTTTCATCATTTATCGTTTCCTCCTCTCTCACGGACTATGAAGCGGACGGGTGTCCCCTCAAGCCCGAATGTCGAGCGTATTTGATTTTCTATATATCTTCTGTACGAAAAGTGAAATAAATCTGTTCTGTTGACGAAAGTAACAAATGTAGGCGGTTTGGTTGACGGCTGTGTCATGTAGTAAATTTTAAGTCTTTGACCCTTGTCGGACGGAGGCTGAACCCTTGTAGTAGCATATGCAAGAACATCGTTTAACATACCTGTTGAAATTCTCATGCTGTTCTGTTCATACGTATATTTTATAAGCTCGTAAAGCTTGTTTATACGCTGTCCCGTCTTTGCCGATATGAACACAAAAGGAACATATGACATAAAGCTGAAATCATTTTCAAGCTTTGTACGGTACTCCTGCATTGTCTTATCATTCTTTTCGACCAAATCCCATTTATTGACGGCAACCACACAGGCTTTTCCCTGTTCGTGTGCATAGCCTGCAACCTTTGAGTCCTGCTCCGTAAAGCCCTCGGAAGCGTCAATCATTATTACACATACGTCGGCACGGTCAACTGCCATATATGCCCTTAAAACACTGTAATGCTCCACTTTTTCGGTAACTTTGGATTTTCTGCGGATTCCTGCCGTATCAATGAATACAAACTTTCCGTATTCGTTTTCAATTACCGTGTCTGTCGAATCACGTGTAGTCCCTGCAATGTCCGAAACTATAACACGTTCTTCTCCTGCAATCTTGTTTATAAGAGAAGACTTGCCTGCATTCGGCTTTCCTATAACGGCGACTTTAATATAATCCTCATCATATTCTGTTTCCTTTACGTCGGGCAGATAATCGTATACTGCGTCAAGCATATCACCTGTGCCGTGACCGTGAACAGAAGAAACAGGATAAGGGTCGCCGAGACCGAGATTATAAAATTCATAAATTTCCATAGGCGGTTCACCGAGAGTGTCGCACTTGTTTACGGCGAGTATTATCGGCTTTCCGCTTTTTATAAGCATTTCTGCAACAGCGTGGTCGTCTGATGTCACACCGCATCTGATGTCCGTCACAAAAATAATAACATCAGCCTTTTCTATTGCAAGTTCGGACTGCCGTCTCATCTGAGCCAGTATAACATCATCGCTGTCGGGTTCTATTCCGCCCGTATCGACAACCATAAAAGATTTGTCACGCCATTCGCATTTGGAATAAATACGGTCACGGGTAACACCAGGGGTATCTTCTACTATTGAAAGACGCTGACCGATAAGCTTATTGAAAAGAGTCGATTTTCCCACATTGGGACGACCGACAACAGCAACAATTGGTATTGACATTTTACCGCACTCCTTTCATAATTTATTTTAGTAAGTTATTCCCATAATTGCGTCAAGAAGTTCATAGCCGTCATTAAGAGAAGACCGTATTTTCACATTAAGTTTCTTTTCGACTTCCTCAACCGTCAAATCGTCAAGAAACTCCGTCGAATCACTTCTTAACATTGATGTTGAAATCAGAAGCTTGTCCCCCAGATTTTTTCCTTTAAGCTGGGCGATTAAGTCCTGACCTGTAATAAGACCCGTAACGGTAATAGTTTCGCCAAAAAAATCGTTTCTTATACGGTAAACATCACACTTTAAAAGCGGGAAATATTTTTCAGCATTTTCGGCAAGTGATTTTATAATTTCATATGCTGAATATCCAGTAGCAATTGAAACATGACGTTTTCCGCCCTCCCATTCAGCTGTTTCAAGGGCTTTTTCAAATTCGTCAATCAGCGAACGCAACATACCCACGCCATTTTCGTACTGCGGAAAATCTTCATAATATTCAATCGGCGGAAGTTCACGCTGTGCAATAAGAAAAAATTCGTCCGACGGAAAAACGGTTCTTGTACCGAATTTTTCAAGAAAAATTTCCTGATACTCTGAAATTATGTCAATTGTTTCCGAAGCCGATTCCTTTGTGAAACAGGTCAGCGGAACTAATCCCTCACGAAACTTTGGGATTCCCACGGGGACAACAGCCATGCTTGATATATTCGGCATAAGTCCGCCGAG
>CAMWVV010000159.1 GCA_947177755.1 uncultured Ruminococcus sp.
CGATGATGTTATTGTTCTCATCGAAATAGTTGATAGCCATTTCACTATCAGAAAGCAACCAGGCAGCATTCGTGAAATTATCAAGTTTTTTTCCGTTATGCCTGAAATACTTTGAGCTGGCTACACACAGCCAATGCTCGGTTCTTATCTCCTTGACACTGGCAAGCTCCCCAATCTTTTCCTCAAGATCGTTTTCTCCGCTGAACATCATCAGCATGGTGACATCGGGAACATCCGCCGCATCGAAATAATGCTCGATACCGCCCGTCACAGCGATGATGTTGTTCACCGACGCAGCTGCAAACATCGAGCATAAAATAACGAACAGCAGCAGAATGATATTCATTGTTTTCTTGCGTTTCAGATCCTTTTTCAATATCCTCCAGAACATAATATATACCTCTTTTCGTGCGTTTGATCTTCTCTATATCATGATTATAACATAGAAATTCTTAACAAGTCTTTAACTTTTGGCAGAGCATGAAAAAATTCACAAAGAGCAATCTTCTATTACAGCAACATCTATCTCTGTTTTTAAACTTGTACTTGATAACATATTCAATCATTAAGCCATATTTAGAATAACATGGCAAGCAGATATTAAGTAAGTGAAAAAATAACTGAATAAAGTTTCTAAGAAAATATAAATGGCAATATCTCATTTTTAAATGTGAGGTATTGCCATTTTGCTTATATTCTTTTGTATCGGAATAAGGCTGTTTGGAAAGAGTCTATAATTGTTGTTTACAGCACTGATCCGGCTATTTTCATCAGCACATATTGTAATTTTTATCATCTGTCCTCGCTTCCGTATATTATTTTCTTTCTCTCAATTATAGCTGATAGAGGAAGAAAAGTCAATAGCAGAAAAAGAAATGAGCATAGCTCCACACGAGGAATATGCTCATTATAATATCATTTGTTTGTCGGATTGATACTTCTAATTGCCTAAGTTTCCATTTGGGTAATCAACAAAATTTGAAGATAATTCTGAAAGAATAAAATATAAAGGCAATACCTTGCATAATACGTAAGGTATTACCCTTTTTTCATAGTAATATTTGAAGTTATCGTCGGTAGGTACTGCGTATGTTTTGGCGTTAATATTTGGAACAGGGATAGTAGTTTCTAAATTAGTATGACCCAGTATTTTAGAAAAAGTTTTCACATCTTTTAAAAGTACTTTAAAACGATACTACATTGTACGAGGTTCAACAGGATTTTCTGTTTTTGATAATATAAATATAGAATAAGAAGTCCTGTGCTTTTTCAAAATATCAACAAGAAATTTAGATATCGGAATTTACCTTACAGAGCTTCTGATTTTTGGAGAATCTATGATAACTCTTGTTATACCTTTTTCATAAATACGCTATACTGTTTGTTTTACTTTAAGAATAACATTATTAAAGCCTATGTCTTCCCATTTCAAGCCACAAACTTCACTTATTCACAATATGATATAACAACTAAGCAAAACACTGAGTTTTGTATTGTTGTCATTGCACATAGCAAATTGGTAAAGTTTTTCCTGCTCCGAATTTTCAAATAGATTCACATACCCATGGATTTTTGAAATATATTTTGCCATAGACTTAAAAATTATAACCAAACAGTCCTCGTTTAATCAATAGACTATAAGAGTCCTCATTTTAATGAATCTCCGATACTGGTTATTCTGGTGTTTCTTTTTCTCCCTAAAACGCAAATTCTGGTGATTTCAAGTCCATGACCATATAATAAATAATGGTAGAATACCTAAAATAACCAATTTTAGCCATATAATTCACCTTGTCGGAGAGGAAGATTCGAGTACAGATGTACAGTGCAGTCATTATTCAGTAACCTTGCTCTTCCCACAGCCTGCTCCGATTCACTCTGTATCATCCAGAGCTGTATGTTTCGGAGCAGTTCTTCTTTATATGTCATTATTTTAAAAGAAAATCCGTTACGTTTGATATTTCTTACAGCAAGAACATCATCACATAGATATGTACTATTGGTCATATACATTGCCCACAGCTTATAGACGTATTCGGGGCGGTGAAAAGTACCTATTACAGCCATATTCTCGCCCTCAAATCTGTTGAAGCCCTGTGATGCACCTAAATATATTTCGTTTTTCTGTGCAAATTCCCTGAACGTAATTATATTGCAGTCACTGTGCTTTTTCCTGAGATTATCAATTATATCATGGTCATTACTGAGGCAGTCATGACTATAGGATTTATCGCAGTGAAGTATAAGCTTTCCTTCATTTTTCACCAGACCCAAATCATAAAAACTATTCAATCTGTTACTGAAAATGTTTCTGTAAATCGTTTCATCAGCCGTAGCCGAAACAATCGTAAATGTACTTTCCGGTAATTTCCTGACATGAAGAAAGAGGATATCATCGCTGTTTTCGGCACGGTAAAAGCATTCTGAGTACAGAGCATGATATATATTTGAAGTCCAGTCTTTACTGTTTATACAACAACTGACTGCATATTTGTCATCGTTTGTTACAGCGTAATTCATCGGTTCAAGCAGCTCATATCCGTTCACTTTCCGGATTTCCGACAGCTTTCTGTAAATATGTTCATCGGGTTTTATTTCGGCATTGTACAGACTGAACTGAAGACTTTCCAAATCCCGCACGGAACACCTTTCAATCTGCATCATAAACGGCAGAATATCTTCATCTATTATAACATTTCTTGCGTTCAGAAAATCAGCTTTCATATTTAAAAGTCTTGAATGGGTTGTAATAATCAGTTTTCCCTTAAAACTGCGAATATTCTCAATCTGATTCAGATAAGCGTCAATATAAAAATTCCGGTTTTCTCTCAGAATATAATTTATTCCTCCGTCATCTCCGATAGAATAAAGGTAGTTTATATAATCAGCCAATTCATTGTCAAGAGACTTCAAAAGCTCATGTATAAGAGGTGTACACATAGATTCAATGCCCATTAAACAGGCTTTATCAGAAATTTCCTTCATCAGTTTAGACGTCGGAACTGCAACAATACACTGCTTGTCCGAAGCTAAAACAGCCTGCAGATAAGCATGAGTTTTTCCAGCTCCCGTAGGTGCTTTTATGACATTAATTCCGCTGTTTTTCATTGATTCGGCTATTGTACCGAATATATTTTCATGCATTGTTTCAATGTCAACATACTCAATATTTTCATGTATTTTTCGTACTTCACGGCTTGTTACAGTGTAGCACATATTTGAACCGTGACTGCATACATCGGCATAAGGACAGTAATTATCGCACCGATACGGATGATATCCGGATTTTTTTGCCCATGACATCTGTTCAAATTTTCGGGAAGTATCTCCGTATATTCCTTCATATTTCTCCAATGTATCCTTAAAAAACTGCTGACCTCCTTTTAAATGAATCAGATTTGTCATCAATCCTAACCATTCAAGATGTTTCAATCTCACACCGCTGCTGAAATCTGCCATTAACTGACAACATTCCATATCATCAAAGTTGACATTCTTTAATTTCGGCGGTGGTGTAGCAAAGCGAAAATTCGCCTTATTTTCGCCGAATAACAAATAATACGGATTATTTAATGAATCATGAATTACAATATTTTTCAGATTATTTTCTTCAGGATAACAGCAATAATCTTTCATATTGTATGGCTCAGTTATATAAAAGGCATTGTTATTCAATGCAACTCCCGTCTTGGCTGCAAGCTGCTTAAGCGTTCTTGTTTTATGCTCATTATCGTTCTCGGAAAGATACTGCATCGTACTGAGGAGCAGGTCATAAATGCTGAAAAATGCTTCTTCAGAACAGCTTGCATTATTACCAGGATAATACATTTTTGACATATCCTTGGAAGTTTTGTCCGCCTCATGAAAAATAATACAAAAACATATCAGCATCAGCTGAATCAATGCTTTATCAGTAATTTTATCATTGCAGGCAAACACAAGACGATACTTTGAAAAGTTCACTGATGACAATGTTTCATAGCTCAGAGCAACGGGAAGACAATATTTTTCTGCTCTTTTGAGTGCTTCACTGTACTTCAGACCACCGCCAATATCTATGGCGAACAGCTGCATTGACTCCACATTTTCCGCTCTTTTTTTGCCGTTTACAAATGTCGCTGGAGTCCAGACATATTTGTTTTCAATCAGCTCAGCAAGTTCCTTTAATGTAACGCTTTCCCTGTGAGATGCAATACTTTTATTAATTATTTTTGACGGTATATCACATTTTGCGACACCTTTAAAACTTTTCGGATATACAGATATATCATACTGTTTCATGTTTTTTCCTTCTTTCATTAAAATGCTTTAAATTGCTTTATTTTAATGTTAGAAAGGGATTAAAAAATCGACAGAATCAACTGCCGATTAGAAAAACTCTCCGTACAAAACAATTCCGCATACAGAGAGTATCGGGGAAATTCACCGAAATGAACTTCCCCGATGCCTAACAGACTTCGCTTACTTGCGTATGTTTTTCACCTGTCAGACCAGTCTCTGAATAATTTTAGAAATTATAAATATCTGAATCAAAAAGTACGTCCGCTCATGCCTGACACGAGGGGGAATCTGTACCATAGGTCATTTTATTGATATATTCAATCACGGATTTTCTCGGAATCTTCCACTTGTTGCCGAGAATAAACGCCCTGATTTCACCCATTTCAAGAAGTTTATATGCGGTATTTTTACCGATATTCAACAGTTTCATCAGTTCTTCTATTGTTATGATTTCGTTTAAATCTTCACACATTACTTTTCCCTCCTTTATTTATCTCTATGTTATATATTCTGTAAAAGAAATTAAATTGAATTATATATTATTTAAGTGATATGGTAAACTCTGCCAATAATTTTGGTAGGAGCGTAGTAGCATAACAAATCAGCAGGAGGTGAAAAAAATGTTTGACAACCAGCGTTACATAACAAGGGGTATTGATGCTGAAATTCCATTTGAACTTCAGCTTTTTATGTGGGACTGCATCGACAGACTGCCGGAAGAATGTGATTATTTCCAGGTGTTCAAACTTGAAAATCTCAATGGTATTCAGCGAATCACGCACTTTTCAGAGCAGCCGGAATACCACATGGAATACCTTATCCCGATGGACAAACCCATTACAGCAAAAGTCTACATCATAAATAGTGACACATACAGCGATGAGGACATCTGTGTATGCTCCCATTGTTATGAAAACTACTACACACGCTGCGAGGAATGCGACAGCATAGTCCACAATGATGATACTTAAGAATATGACGACTGTTATTACTGCTATGAGTGTTATCAGAGAATCCGCAGAAACACTTCAATCCACGAATATAGCTACAAACCTATGCCTGTTTTCTATGGTGATTCAAACCGCTATTTCGGTGTAGAGCTTGAAATCGACGGAGCAGGCAAAGATGACGATTACGCCGATGAACTTCTCGACATTGCCAACGCAGACGATGAACACATTTACATAAAGTCCGACAGCTCACTTGAAGACGGAATGGAGCTTGTAAGCCACCCAATGACTCTCGATTATCACAAAAATTTCTGCTGGGAAGATGTTATGAGTTATGCCGTCAGACTCGGCTACCGCTCGCACCAGACAAGCACCTGCGGTCTTCACGTTCATGTCAACCGTGACAGTTTTGGTCTTGACCGTGACGAGCAGGACGAGGTTATAGTCAATCTACTTTACAAACGAACACAAAAGTGATATAATAAAAATATGAG
>CAMWVV010000160.1 GCA_947177755.1 uncultured Ruminococcus sp.
TGTATCATCAGGATGTTCTGCTACATATGCTTTCAGCTTTTCCGGGTCTATTTTCTTAAAACTCCTGTTAAGGGGTTTGTTTGATAAATCACCTGTTTCTTCATATTGTTTGACCCATCTGTGTACCGTGCTTTTTACTACTCCGAACACTTTACCTGTTTCTTCATATGTATGCCCTTCTTTTTGATATGCTACTGCTGTTTCCCTTAAATCTTTACTTTTACTCATTTTTTTATTATATCACTTTTCCGTTCCTTTGTAAAGTAGATTGACTATAACAGACTGTTTGAGATTACAAAGAGTTATCTGCACCATGAAATGGACAGAGGTTCAAAAATTGCTGGTGTAAAGCGTATCAGAATACACGATTTGAGACACTCACATATTTCGCTCCTGATTGAAATGGGATTTTCGGCGGTGGCGATAGCGGACAGAGTAGGTCATGAAAGTATTGATATTACATATCGCTATGCACACCTTTTTCCGAGTACGCAGAACGAAATGGCAGGTAAATTAAGCGGTTTACGCAACGAAGGCGGTGATGCAGATGTCAGTGAAGAATCTTGACGAAAAAGGCAGGTTCAGAAGTCGCACAATCGGTTTCAGGGTTTCGCCCGAAGAAGAAAAGCTGATAAACTCCGCTGTAGCACTTTCGGGACTTACAAAACAGGATTACATTGTCAGAAAGCTGACAGACAGGACGGTTACAGTTCTGCCGAATCCGAGAGTTTACAAGGCACTTAAAAATCAGCTTTCGACGGTACTTGACGAACTCACAAGAATTGAGGACGGAAACAGCGTTGACAGCGAGTTACTGGAAGTTATACGACTGATTAACACAACACTCAACGGCATGAAAGGAGAATAATATGCTTACTGAAAAAGAAATGACCGCTCCCGATGCACCTACGGCAATAGGTGCGGAGCAGTCAAATCAAAACTTTACACCTGATATTATAGCACAAAATTAGGGATATTTCAACCCCTCAGCAGAAGAAATTTTTGAGGCACAGATGCAATACGAGCGTGAAAATTCGCCGTCCTACATGGAAATAGTCTCAATGCCTGAACTTTATGAAATTGTATACCCTGCAAAACCGCCGATTATTAACGGATTTCTCTATAACGGAACATATCTTTTTGTTGGCTCTCCAAAAGTCGGCAAAAGTTTCATGATGGCTCAGATTGCATATCACGTCAGTTCGGGCAAGCCTATGTGGAATAACGCAGTCCGCAAGGGAACGGTGCTGTATCTTGCACTTGAGGACGATTACCGCAGATTGCAGGAGAGATTATACAGAATGTTCGGTACGGAAACAACATCTAATCTTTTCTTTTCTGTTGCCTCAAATTCTTTAAACGGCGGACTTATTGAACAGCTTGACGGCTTTATTCATGAACATCACAACACAAGCCTGATTATCATTGATACGCTCCAGAAAATTCGTGAGAGCGAGGGCGATACTTACAGTTACAGCCATGATTATGACATTATCGCACAATTAAAGGCATTTTCGGACAAAAATAATATCTGTCTGTTGCTCGTTCACCACACACGCAAACAAAAGGCAGACGATAATTTTGATACGATTTCGGGTACAAACGGACTTCTCGGAGCTGCTGACGGTGCTTTCGTGATGTACAAGTCTAAACGTACTGATACTGATGCAAGCATTGAGATTTCAGGGCGTGACCAACCCGACAGAAAAATCCTGATAAAACGTAATACTGAAACACTCTGCTGGGATTTGGATAAAATCATTGATGATAAATTTAAAGTTCCGCCTGAGCCACTACTTGAGAAAATAGCTGGACTTGTCAATGAACATAATCCGACATGGCAGGGTACGGCAACGGAACTTCTCAGTAAACTCGAAATTGATGATATAAAGCCAAATATTCTTTCGCTAAAACTGAATGTCAATGCTGGCAGACTTTACACTGAACATTTTATTAAATATGTCAATAAACGCTCGCATGGTGTAAGGCGAATCGAACTGAAATATGACCTTGACCACCCGATTATCAATATTCCTGATGATGCTATAAATCAGCCTGTAGATTATGGTGAAATGATGATTACGGCGGATAATGTTGACGAAATTGCTGGTGCAGACTATGATGAACGCCATCAGGATATGATTAATAACTGTTTAGGGTGACGATGGGTGACGGTCTTTTTGATACCTCTGAAATCATCGTCACCATCGGCACCCGACTATAAATTTTATTCTCATTAATATTATATTGCAAATCTTCAAAATAGTGTGTATTATAGCGGATTTTCTGAATTTTAGAAATTGATTGATATAAGCATTAAAACAGGATATTCAGGGTGCCGATATACTCAATAGGGTGACGGTGTTTTCAATAATTTCAAAAACATCGTCACCCATTTTTTCGGCAGCTTGTCTGCCGTTAGCCTCGCAGAGCGCCGTGTACTTGTGATATTAGTTTACAAATGGCGTAGCCCTTTGTAATTCCGGCTATCAAGCCGTTCCTTGCGATAGCACCTCCCTTAATTTTTAGTCGAATTGCTGACAGAAAGGAAAAAATATGAAGTCAAAGAGAATATCATTCGGACAGGGTAAAGGTTCAATTACACATAACAACAGAAAATTTATCGCTAATAATGTTGACATAAACCGTATTGCTAACAACGTGACATTCATTGCCAAACCTATCAGTGAAGCGTATGATGAACTTTTCGGTGGAGCAGTTGAGAGATACAATGCCCGACAGAAAAGAAATGACCGGAAAATCCACGGTACATATTACGAGCATCTATTTCACTGCAAGCCGTCAAATTCCGTGATTACAGCAAGTGATAAGCGAAAAAGTTTCTATGAAGATGTAGTCCAGATTAGCAGAATGGAAGATTCAGGATATGGAACGGAAGATTTTCAGCTTGTTGCCGACTGCCTGACGGAGTACATGAACGGTTTTCAGGCAAGAAATCCGAACTTTCATGTATTCAATGCAGTTCTGCACATGGACGAGGCTACTCCGCACCTGCATATTGATTACATACCAATCGGTCATTACAAGCGTGGTATGGATACCCAGAACGGCATCGCTCAGGCACTCAAGGAAATGGGTTACGGTGAGGGAAAACAAGCGATTGCACGCTGGAGAGAAAAAGAAGTTGATGTGCTGAATGAAATCTGTCGTCGGCACAGAATCGAGCCGTTATCGCCCGAAAAAGCACGTGAAACTTTAGAAGTCGCTGAGTACAAGGAGCAACGTCGAAAAGCTGAACAGCTTGCAGTTGAGAATGAAAAGTCGCAGTCTGAACTTGATGCACTCAACAGTGAACTCAAATCAGCTGCTGAAAAGAAAGTAAAAATAGTGGAAATAGACAGCATAGAGACGAAAAAATCCCGATTCAGCAAGAATAAAATTTCTCTTTCAGAGGAAGATTTTCAGACCTTATCAGACCTTGCGAAAAAACAAGTTGCAAGTGTGAAAAATATCAAAAAACTGAAATCCGAAAATTCCGAATTATTACAGAAAATAACCAACTTGGAAGTACAGGTTAAATTTTTAACTGCCGAACTTGATAAATATAAACAGCCTGTGACTTTCTCACGTGAACAGTTGAAAAAGAGTGCTGAAAAAATTTCGGAACTGGAGCAACTGAAATCAAAGTATCGTAAGGCTATGGAGTTTATAAATTCTCGTGCTTTGGCTACTGAATTTGAAGTATTTCAGCATACTACTGCACGAGGCAAGCAGTTGGAATAATTGTTATATTTCTTTTTCAATAAGAAAATTTATACCAAAAATCTCTTGCATTATGTCTAAAATTATGATATAATGATTATATGAAATTTTCAGGAGGTTGTTATGGCAGGAAATGATAATCTGCATATGTCAAGAGCAGGAAAAACAGACGAGTTTTATACTCAGCTATCCACCATTGAGGACGAGTTAAGACATTATCGAAAATATTTTAAAGGAAAAGTGGTACTCTGTAATTGCGATGACCCATATGAAAGTAATTTTTTTAAATATTTTGCTTTGAACTTCAATGCCCTCGGACTGAAAAAACTGATTACAACCTGTTATGCTACTTCTCCGGTTATTTATACACAATTATCATTTTTCGGTGAGGAAGAAACAGTAGGTACTTCCGGAGAGGGCAGAAAACCTTATAAAATTGAGATAACAGAAGTAAAAGGTGCAAACGGAGATACCATATTTGACTTGTCGGACGTGGAATATCTTCTGAAAAATGATAAAAATGTACTTACTCTTTTAGAGGGTGATGGCGATTTCCGTTCTGCTGAATGTATGGAACTACTTAAAGAATGTGATATTGTTGTGACTAATCCGCCGTTTTCACTTATGAAAGAATATATTCCTCTGCTTGCCGAAAGCGGAAAAATGTTTCTTGTACTCGGCAATATGAATCATATTACTTTCAAGGAGATTTTCCACTATTTCAAAGAAAATAAAATGTGGCTCGGCTATAATTCGGGGCATTTCTGGTTTATGGTGCCTGATTACTATGAAGAAAAGAAAACGGATTACAAGCAGGACGAAAACGGTCAGAAATGGCGGAGATTAGGTAATATATGTTGGTTTACAAATATGGATATTGATATTCGTCACCAACCGCTTGACTTATACAAACATTATACCCCTGAAGTCTATCCCACATATGATACTTATGATGCTATTCATGTTAAAACAGTAGCTGAAATTCCATGTGATTATAATGGTATAATGGGTGTTCCTGTTACATATCTTGCTTACCATTGTAATGAGCAATTTGAGATTATAGGCGAATTAAAACATGGAAGTGATAGTAAATTTGATTTTGCTAAACCTATTATCAATGGAAAAGAAAAGTATATGCGTATAGCTATTAAAAAGAAAACGGTGAATAAAAGTGAAAATTGAAAGAATACAAATATCTGTGGCTGAACTCAAAAACGGGTATCAGGAACGTGGAACAGGCGGAATAGAGGGAGTTGTTGCTTATGGCGGATTACTTGATGTAAGACCGCCTTATCAGCGTGAATTTATATACGCTCCGAAAGAACGTGATGAGGTAATAAGAACGGTGAAAAAGGGATTTCCGTTGAATACAATGTACTGGGCTAAAAATGATGACGGCAGATTTGAACTTATGGACGGTCAGCAGAGAACTATATCTATCTGCCGATACGCCGGTGAGCATACATTTGCCGTTGATAAAAAATATTATTTCAATCTCGACAGGGATTTACAGAAACAGATAGATGATTATATTCTTGACATCTATATATGTGATGGTACACCCTCGGAAGTGCATGAGTGGTTTAAGGTCATAAATATTGCTGGAAAACCTCTTACTGCTCAGGAGTTGAGAAATACTGCTTATACTGGCACTTGGCTTTCAGATGCGAAAATACATTTTTCAAAGCCTACCTGCTCCGCTTATAATATGGCGAAAAATTATATGTCAGGTTCGCCGATACGTCAGGAATATCTTGAAACCGCTATAAAATGGATAGCAGACAGTGACGGACTGGAGTCCATAGAAGATTATATGGCGATTCACCAGCACGACGAAAATGCCGATGCAATCTGGACTTACTTCAAAGATGTGATTGAATGGGTGCAGACAATATTTCCGAAATATCGCAGGGAAATGAAAGGTATTGACTGGGGATTGCTTTACAGCAATTCCATTATAGACAAAACAATAAAGATATGATATAATAG
>CAMWVV010000161.1 GCA_947177755.1 uncultured Ruminococcus sp.
CCTGCTACCGTTCCGCCGTGACAGTTTATCTGTCCGCTTTTATTGCAGGAAGAAACAGTGACATTCTTCTTAACTGTTTGTTTACTGCTTGTATCAATATCAAGGCGTACCGTTATGGTTTTTCCTGCCGTACCGTCATTATTATAAGGTGTTATATCGGCATATACATAAGACACTCCGGCTGAAAATCCCGATACCCTGAATGACATACTGCTTTCATTACCGCTGTTTACAAGCGTTAATTTATCGTCGGGCATATTGGCTTCATAATATTTATAACTGTAATAATCATAGTCACCGCTCACGTTGATATAAATATCATAGCCACTGTAATTTGATTTCTGTTTGGTGATACTGCCCGAAATTGACGGTGCTGTTTTTGCGGTAGTCGTCTTATCGGAAGAATTATCCGCAGAATTATTCCCTACTGTTCTTTCAATCAGAAATACACCCGAATCAGCAGGATAAGAAACTGCTTTGCCGTCAACCATATCTGCACCGTAAGTTGTAATTGTACCGCTTATAACAACTGTTCCTTTCTCTGCTCCCGTTACTTTTATTCTTACAAGATTATCGTAAATGAAAGATTCCGTTTCAAATTCCGTAACTTCAACAACAGCTTTTCCGTTGCTACAGGTACAATTACTGAGAACAGCAATACCGACATGACCGCCCATCTGTAAACCTGCCTCGTCAAGAAGTTCATCAAGTTCAAAAGTAACATCATAGGTTTTTCCGACGGATTTTGTAGTAGTTGCTTTGACGGTAGTTGTGGTAGTTATTTTTTCCGACACCGCTGTTTCCTTTGCGGTTGTTATTTCCGCTTCCATATCCGAACTGTCATAATCAGAAGAATTTTCCATCATTGAAAGTATTTCCTCCGCTCCCTTTTGTATATGAATTTCCTGATACACCAAGTAAGCCACAAAACATATAACAATCACTCCGATAAGTGAAACCACTGTAATAACAGCAGTTTTCTTTTTTGACCTGATGGGTGCGTTATTCATTTCCGCAATAGGTCTTATGTATTCGGGCGGTGCAGGTTGTTCCATAACACTCTTTCCGCACCGTTCACAGAATCTGTCTGTTTTAAAAAGTTTATTACCGCAATGCTGACAGAATATTGTTTCCGTAACTGTATTATCCGTTAATGTACTTTCCGCAAATACAGTGTTATTTATCCTGTTATCTTTATCTGTATCCTGTCTTACAGGCTTTAATATACCGTTCTTTGAAAGATTTATTTTAGGTTTATTTTCTTCTTCTGATATATCAGCAATAACTTCATCTGATGTTTCAGTTTCTGCCACATTGGTTTTGGAAAGATTTATTTTTTTACCGTTGTTTTTTTCAAGATTTTTCCCACAATTCTGACAAAAAAGGTCATTTTCTCCATTATCATGCCCACAATTTTTACAAATCATAAATTCACCTTAACCAATTTTTTATCGGAGAATCCCACTCTTCTTTTGTTTTGCCCGTTTTTATACTGCTTTGTGATTTGTCAACATTCTTCAAAATATAAGTACCGCTCAGCATCTGATTGAGGTCGGCAGTAAAATTTTCTTTTTCTGCTTTAAGTTTTCTGCCTATCCTTTTAAGCTTTATCTTAAACTGCCGACCGTCTGAAACGTTGACAAGAAGAATGGATTGAAGCGAGTTTAACAAACCAGCAATAACAATCAGAATACCACCGATAACAGCTTGTATTTCCTCCTCTTCCGCCCAATAAGGAATCCAGCATAAAAAAAGCACCGTAATTATAATTAACCATATTCTTGCTTTCAGCTTAAATTTAAATGATACAATTTCATTATATGGTATTCCTTTCACTTTGTCAAGCATTTTTTCGGCAGTTTCTTCACGTATAACAAGCATATCGTCAGTAATACATAAATGTACCATTCCACCTGTCAGCCAATCCCATACATTAAATGAGCCTTTCGGAATATTTTTAAAGATATACTTTCTTTCATTACCCCCCCGACCGACATCAACAGGCTGTTGTATTACAGATTCATTTTCATTCACTGAAGAACCGCACTGATTGCAGAAAAATGCACCTTCCCTTAATTCTGCCCCGCAATTTCTGCAAAACTGTAATTCATCAGTGTTATCGGTTACTGTAATATTCTCCGATTCTTCACACCTTGTCCCGCATTTACCGCAGAACATCGCACCATCATTCAATTCATTTCCGCAATTTTTACAAATCATACTCTAATCATTCCTATCAGTCATAATAATAATCATAGTCATCATAATTGTCCCAATACCATTCAAATTCTTCATCCTTGAAAACATAATTGAAGAATCCCACAAAATCCTCATCATTGTATAAATCCGCTTCATTGCCATAGTCGTCTTCCAGTTCAACAGCAAATACTTCAAATTCACCTTTTTTATTTACATCAGAATCATACACAAAACCTATTTTAGCCTCTATTTCATCACCGTCTTCGGCATAAAAATATCCGTCAAAAAATACATAGTATTCATTTTTGTCTTTATCTTCGTCGTATTTCCACTTTCCATTGTGGAAAGTATTATCAAATGCCTCACCTATTGTTATATCTTCGTCCAAATAAGTCAGACTGCCCCCTTTTACCGATTCAATTGAAAATTTGGTCAAAGAGTTTACAATAACAGCTATTACAATAATAATAACAATTACTGCCGCAACAATTCCGATAATAAGAGGCAGTTTTTTCTTAGGTGTTGCCACCTCCCCCTGATATTCGCTTCTCTGACAATAAATTGGTTTTCCGTTTTGAACCGACGATACATTAACTTCAGGTGCAGTTTCCGTTACATTCTGAGATGTTCCGCATTTACCGCAGAACTTTGCACCGTCGGGAAGTTCGTTTCCGCATTTTCCACAAAACATATTTCATTACCTCACTTTTTCGTTTTTAATTTCATCTTGCGTGAAACAGTCAGGCGGTTGTTAACCGCTCAGCAATTGGTACAGAATATTTCTCCCTCCTTTAATCTTTTTCAATACTTTTATTATATACTAAAAAGTATTATTTTGTCAACCTAAAAAAGTTTTATAAATTTCTGTGTTTATATAATAGCATAATATGGATCTATTTGTAAACCTCAAACAGTTCCCGAAAAAATTTTATTTTCAGGAATTCTTTTATCTTGACATATGATTTTTTGAAAGTTATGTGATACAATTTTTATGCGTGTTCTCTTTTATAATTATATCACATTTTTTATATCAATACGAATCTGAAGATATTGTTATCAGTCTGTGTTGACATTATTATTAATATATGATAAAATTATGATAATAAAAAATTAAAGTCAGGAAAGGAATTGATAATTATGAATGCAGAAAAGGCGTGCGAAGCTGCTGAATTAATTGCCGATTCAATCTCACACAAGCCACTATGGGAAAACTGGTACATAAAAGAGAAAATCGGTTCAGGAACATTCTGCAATGTATATCTTATCGAGGCAAAGAGAATCAGCAGAACCGACGTTGCCGCACTTAAAATAGAACCTATTTTAGCAGAAGAAAGATACTGTGACAATGAAGAAAGAAAAAGAAGTTATATCGAAAAAAGAAAACAGTCGGTTGTAAATGAAGCGGAAATAATGTATAAATTAAAAGACTGTCCGAATATAGTCGGCTATCAGGAAGAAAATATACGTGAATTTTATTGGAACGGAAAATTTGAGGGCTATTATTTTCTGATACGCATGGAATTACTGGAAAACGTACACAAGCTAATAAAAAAGAAACAATTTGATTTGTCGGAAAATAATATCCGTAAACTTGCAAAAGACATAGGCAACGGCATAAAAGCGGCACATGATATGAATATTATACACAGGGATATAAAACCCGAAAATTTATTTATGTCAGAAAACGGAGTATACAAACTCGGTGATTTCAATATTTCCAAAAATGCGGTAATAACAAGAACCATAGCAGGAACTCCGCCATATATGGCTCCCGAAGTTGAAAAAGGTTTTGATTATAACAAACAAGCTGATATATGTTCTTTCGGAATATGTCTTTATCAGATGATGAATGACTATTATCTTCCGTTTGAAGAAGATTTTTTTGATGAAGAAGCAGTAATCCAAAGAATGAGCGGAGTACCGCTGAAACCGCCTAAAAACGCTTCTGCGGAATTCAGCCGTGTTATTTTAAAAGCCTGTGCCTTTAATCCGAATGACCGTTACCATTCAATAGATGAAATGCTTTATGATTTGGAGAATTTAAATCACGCACCCATATCCAACCCCACGCCAATAGGCGGCGGTACTCAATACGCAGACAATGAATATCAACCGTATCCTAACCCTAATCCATATCCGGTTCCTCCCGTCCCTCCAATTCCTTCTGTTCCACCCACGCCTGAACCGAAGTCTAATAAAACATTAATACTTATTATTTTTATTGTTTCAGTAATGCTTATTACCGTTGGAGTATCTGCTTTTATTCTGTTCGGAAAAAGTGATGATGACAGTGACAATAACAGCAAATCCGACAGAAACAGAAGTGCGAAGTATTCAGAATCTTCTGCTTATGATGATGAGGAATCAGAAGAAATATCAGATGATTACGAAACGGAAAAAGAAGAAAATAACGATTATTCCGAATCTTCCGACACATACGACAGCAACAGAGATAATAATCAATCCGAAAACAATATAACCATTCAGGAAATTCAGACAGATGCTCCCCACGAAACCGAAAAAATTACCGAAGCGGAAACTGGTGATTATCCTCCGTCGTTTAATTATTTCTCATCAACAAGTGAACTGCCTGTGGTCACAAATAATGATGGTACTTTCTATTATAATGTTTCAAATGTTGTTGACGGTGATTACTCTACCTGCTGGGCAGAAGGCACTTCAGATGCAGGAATAAATGAAAGTATTCTGTTGTCTTCCGACAGAAAACAACACGTAAGTGAGATTGTCATTACAAACGGTTATTATAAAGACAAAGATATTTTCTATAAAAACAACAGAATAAAAAATTGCAGACTGGAATTTTCCGACGGCACTTCACAGGAAGTTGTTTTACTCGGTGAATATTCCGAACAGTCTAACCTTATAGCTTTCGACCCGCCGATTGATACTGAATATATCAGAATCACCATTCTGAGCGTATACCCAGGAAATAAATATAATGATACCTGTATTTCCGAAATTTCGGTAAAATAAATACAAGTATACAGGAGATGTTTATATGGAAGATAAGAAGAAAAATTTTAAACCGTTAATTATTGTAATTGTTATTATTTTAGTGTGTATCGGTATTTTATTCGGATTATTTTTTTACAGGAATCACAGCAGAAAAGAACCTGTAAAAACAATCAATTCATTTATGTACGCTCTTAACCATAATAATATTAATGGAATGCTGGATTGCATTGAACCTACTGAATCGGAACTGATAAAATCGGGACTGGAAAAAATAGACGAAATAACAGACAGCGAAATTGCCGAAAAACTTACGGATTATCTGCCTTTTCTTACGGCTTATCTGAAAGTTGATTTATTCCCCAAAGAATTTGATGTTAAAATAATAAAAACAGAGGTTGACGGCAAAAAAGCCGTTGTTACTGTAAGCATAATCGACAGTAAAATTTATTATGACATATATTTAATAAAACTTGACGGTAAATGGTATATTCAGTATGCCTCAAAATCCGATTAACATTTTTACTAT
>CAMWVV010000162.1 GCA_947177755.1 uncultured Ruminococcus sp.
CAAAAAGTCTATTATGCTTTTATATTCCTCAAATATTTTCTCTTGTTCACTTTGACTAGTTTTCACCTCTTTTTTAAATCTCAATTTTGAGATTTGGTCAGTAATCTTAACCAGTTGTTTTCTTGTACTTTCATAATCCGACCAACAAGAACAAATTTTGGAATATGAATGACCTTTTAATTCATTGCCAATGTGTTCTCTTAATATTATAGTCAATATATCCGCTGTATCGTAAAAAGCTCTATACATATGGCCAATAGCCTTATCAAAATTTTTTTGTACATATTTTTTCTGTTCTTCATTCAAAACGTCCTTATTGTTATTATTACTTTTTATCAATTCACCGTAAGAACGTACCATATGATCCAAAGCATCACGTTGCTCTTTTATCGGTTGCATTATGGAACAAAACTCATCGTCATACTCTTCTGCCTTAATATACATTTCTTTGGTCATTAAATATAAATTGGAGAAAGTATTCCAAAAATCTCTTTCACAATCAAACATAAAAGATATAACCTCCCTATCAATATTTACTATTTTTTAGGAAAAGAAATGCTTTTTTCTATTATATAATAATCATCTGCCGTTTTTATACGATTCATACCTTGTCGAACAGAACCTCGCATACGCTGTGCAGAATATTTTTTTGCTGAATCAGACAGGTAACTAACATTCCCTTTTTTTGCTTCTTTTTTCAATTGATTCAATGATAAAACAAGCATTAAGAAAGGTATAACTGCCATTAAACTCATAATAAAATAAAGCATAAATCTATCTCATCTTTCTACATAAATATAAGTTATCTCAGTGTATTTTAAACCAACATAAACAGAATGCACAATTATTGTTGAAACTAGAGCACATAGTGATAATTTAAATAAATAATCATTCGCTACAAGATTCATTGGTATAATAAGTACCCAAAAAATAACTGCAAAGAAAAACCAAATAAACACTAATATATCTATTTTTTCACTTTTTCTTTTATCCTCCATTAAAGTGTGTTCAATAAATAGTATGAAAAGAATAGAAACATTTATGTACCTAAAGTCATTTTTGCAAACAGTTTCATATAGCATTTTTTGTAATGTAAATGGAACTTCTGAATTAAAAAGAGGAGAAGAGTCTATAAAGATTTGTAAAAAAATTGGTACTATCGCTATAAATATAGTACAGAACAACAATTTTGTACATTTCCACAATACTGTGAAATCATATTTTTTCTTTCGTTTACATCTAGTTTCATTTAGCCATCTCATATATACATCATCTCGTTTTTTCTCTTATTTATACACTTTTCTAAGTATATAATTTTTGATAAATTTTGTCAAGAGTTTTTTGGATTTTTTTATTTTTTTAGAAACTATCAAGAGTAGACAAAGAGAGTTATTTCGACATTGTTGATTTTCTTCAACTCCGCTATTAACCACACACTCTCTTTAATTTAATAAATTTTCAAATTTACTGACCATTTTTAATGATAATTCCATCAAAGTTACTCTGTTCTCTTCATTATTTCTCTTTTAAACTCTCCCCAAATCCTTTCATAATAGGATCAAGGAAATACTCCATAATAGTACGTTTGTCGGTCTTGATTTCCACAGTTCCCGAAAGTCCGTAAATGAGGCTTATATTTTCATTTGAATCATCAAGTTCCAGCTTCACAAGGTAAACACTTCCCATCTGTTCGCTGTTGAATGAACTTGGACTGATGTACTTGACTGTGCCTTTGACCGTACCGTACTTGTTATAGGGATACGCTTCAAGTTTTATTTCAGCTTCCATACTTACCTTGATATCCGCAATGTCCATATTCTTCACATAGCACACCATTTCTACAGGTGTATCTGCCGGAACTATGGTAGCAATCTGCTGTGCAGATGTGATTGTCTCACCGATATTGTTTACATCAATGCTGTTGATATATCCGTTTACAGGAGCGGTTATCTTTTGATATTCAAGGGATAAACGATATTTTTCAAGCTCTGCCTCTGCTTGTTTCAGCTTATTGTTTATATCTGAGATACTTGAATTTACCTGTTCACTATAGGAGGTCTGAGCGTTGAGGACATTTATCTCTGCCTGAATAAATTCATTTTCTGCCTGCTTTAAAACAAGTTCCTGAGCATTGAATTCCGCCATAGATACATTTGGGTCAATATTGTAATCATCACGCTTTATCTGAGCAATATCACGATTAAGTCCTGCATTTTCCTTTGTACTTTCAAGAACACTCAGATTGTTTCGGTAAGCCTTGTCGTTATCAATAATAGTCATGATGTAAGGCTGTAAATTTTCGCTATACTGTGTAATATCGACATTAGAAACATCTTCACCATTTTTTATCAGTGTGTAAATCACTTTCTGTGATTCAAGAATTTCTTTCTGACTGCTGAGTGACTCAACATCTATGTCAATACTTTGAGTATCAAGTTCAACCAGAATATCGCCTTTTTTAACATAAGCTCCTTCTTCAACGTTTATGGACTTTATAGTGCCACTTGTATAGGAATTGAGAGAACTGATATTTCCAACTGGCTGTATACTTCCGCTTGATGTGATGACTACATCAATTTCAGACATACAAGCCCACACAACTGCTGCAATCAGAAGCGTAAAAATGCCGAAAATAATCACAGTTCCAGCCTTGTGCGCAGGACGTTCAATGATTTCCAGAAGTGACGGCATAAAGTCATATTTCAGCTCTTTATCCTTTTTTCTGCTATGCTTCAGTACATATTCAGTCATATGATTATCCATCAACATCACCCCTTTGCTGTTGATTGTACAGGTGGCAGTACAGCCCTTTTTGTGCCATTAGATTTTCATGCGTATCATATTCCACAAGGCTGCCCTTATCAATTACCATGATTTTCTGTGCATCTTTCAGCGTGGAAAGTCTGTGAGCAATAATCAGGACTGTTCTGCCTTTGCAAATCTCCTTGAGATTATTCTGAATAATACTTTCTGATTCATAATCAAGTGCAGACGTTGCCTCATCAAAAATCAGGATTCTCGGATTTGCAAGAATCGCTCTTGCAATGGCAACACGCTGTTTCTGACCGCCTGAAAGACCCATTCCCTTTTCGCCGATTATCGTATTATAGCCGTTTGGAAGTTCCAGAATAAAATCATGAGCGCCTGCAATTTTTGCACAGTGAATTATCTGTTCCATTGAAGCTGTAGGACAGTGGATAGAAATATTCTCGGCAACCGTGCCGTTGAACATGAAATTTTCCTGCAAAACCACGCCAATCTGCTTTCTGAGCATCGCTGGGTTTACAAGAGATATATCCATTCCGTCAACAGAAATCTTGCCGCCCTCCGGAATATACAAACGCTGAATCAGCTTTGAAATCGTGCTTTTTCCCGAACCGCTTCGTCCGACTACTCCGACAATTGTTCCAGGTTCAATTTCAAAACTCATGCCCTTGATGACCTCGCTGCCCTGCGGATTATATCTGAAATGCACCTTATCAAATACGATTTTTCCGTTGATTTTCGGCATTGCTGTCTGATTGGTATTCAGAATCGGTTCGGGAGCAGTATTGAAAATATCACCAATTCGCTTTACTGACAATGAAGCCTGCTGATATTCCTGCCAAAGCTGAACAAGTCTGAGAACCGGTCCGCTGACTCTGCCTGAAAGCATACGGAACGCAACAAGCTGTCCGACAGTAAAATTGCCGTCCATGACTGCTTTTGCTCCGAAAAACAGAATCAGCAAATCAAATACTTTCTGAATAAATTGACCTGTAGTTCCTGCCGTTGCCGAAACCATTGACGTTCTGTAGCTTGCCTTGACATAATCAGATTGCAAATCGCCCCATTTCTTCTCGAATTTAGGCTCTAATGCATAAGATTTTACAGTCTGTACGCCTGTGATAGATTCTACTAAAAATGATTGCGTATTCGCTCCAGTTTCAAATTTTTCGTCAAGACGTTTCTTGAACAACGGAGTTACAATTGCTGAAAGAATTGCGTACACGGGAATTGAGCAAATAACTATCACCGTCAGCATTTTGCTGTAGAAAAACAACACTATGATATACACAATAATGAAAATCAAATCTATCATTGACGATAGGGGCGTTCCTGTCAGAAAGCTCCGTATACTGTCAAGTTCCCTGACTCTTGCAACAGTTTCACCGACTCTGCGTGATTCAAAATATTTCAGTGGCAGAGCGAACAGGTGCTTAAACAGCTTGAAACTGAGCATCACGTCAATTCTGTTCGTTGTATGCGTGAACATATAATTTTTGGCAAGTCCCAAAATCAGCTCGTAAATGTATACAATTCCAATTCCAATCGCAAGCACGTTCAGTGTTGAAATGCTCCGATGCACAAGCACCTTATCCACAACGACCTGTGTCATAACCGGTGTAAGAATTCCAAGAATCTGAATTGTAAATACAGCAATAAGAACCTGTATAAATTCTTTCTTAAATTTCAGAATCGTTGGAATGAACCATTTGAAGCTGAAAACCGCTTCTCTGTCCATGATTCCTTTTTTCGTGATAAGAATTGCTGTGCCGTCCCAGATTTCCGCAAGTTCTTTACGAGTTTTTACTTCAGGCTGTGTTTTATCCGCAAAAAGAATCATGAATTTATCTTCTTTGGATTTTGCAATAATTAAGAATTCACCATCTTTATTTTTGGCTATGATAGGCGACTTCACATCTTTCAGTTTGTTTAATTTCAGTCTGCACAACTTTGCCTTCATCTTCAATGCTTTTGCAGATTGAATGATTTCGATTTCACTGGTTTTTTGCTCCGGATCAAGCACGGACAGATTTTCAGCCTGTTCCTTTGTGATCGGAATGCCGTGAAATTTCATTACGATCATAAAACAGGATAAGCCGTTGTCTTGCTTTTTCTGCATATTTCGACCTCCCTTACATAAAAAAGTGCAGCAGCATCGAAGCCGCTGCACTGAAAAAATCAAATTACTGCACCGGAGAACCAACGAGAAGCTGATTCATCATTGACGTATCATCTGTTGGATTGAAAACGTCAGCATTATTAAAAATATTGTCCTCATCTGCAAATGCAGACATATTTTCGGTCAGTATCATAACCTGAATGTCGGTCTGATCTGCCACCTCGTCTGATTCATCTGTAACAGATACGCTGTCGGAAATATCAGAAATCACTGTGCTGTCAGTTTCTATGAGAAGATCGGATGTCAGATTCTTGTCTGCGTAGAGTTCGTTGAGAATATCTACATTGCCTTGAACAAGTTCTTCTTCAGATTCATTTTCTATAATAATCTCTGACGAATTTAAATCAATTATATCTGTTGTACCGTCATCAAATTCAAGCGTAAAGTTTCTGTAACTTTGTGAATTACGGAAGTATTCTATCGTCAGCGTTTCGCCTGTTTCTATTATTGTTAGTATAGCGTGACTATTGTTGGCAGGGTAGAAAACTGACATATCCGACGGTTCAAGTCCGACAAACCTGATTCTGTTTGTGCCGGAATTATCTCTAATTGTGTCGTTTCCACAACCTATACCGTAAATGTATGTATCATTTCCGTTTCCACCTTCAAGTCCGTCATTTCCCGC
>CAMWVV010000163.1 GCA_947177755.1 uncultured Ruminococcus sp.
TTGGAGGCTTTCTCGGCTGATAAGGGTGACGCTTATCTTAAAAGTCTGAAATTTCTTCCCGAGGGCGTTTCAATTCTCAGCAGGTCTGAAATTGAAACTGCCGATATAAACGGTGACGGAGTTGTTGACAACGGAGATGTTATTGAATATCTCTCATTTATATGTAAATAATCAGGAGGACACTGCTTTAATGGAATGGACAGAAGTAAATATTTATACTGCAACACCTGCAATAGAACTGTTGTGTTCAAAGCTGGAGGACATCGGAATCAAAGGTTTTGCTATACGTGATTCGGAAGATTTCAACGAATTTCTTGAAAACAAAAACGGTCAGTGGGATTATATAGACGACGACCTTATGGGACTTGCACAGTGTGAGACCTGCATTACCGTTTATCTGCCCGACAATAATCAAGGTTCGGATATGCTTTCCGCTATACGTTCAATGCTTGCGGAAGTAAAGTCCGCCAACACCGAAAACGTTTACGGACGGCTTGAGGCTGAACTTTCAAGTATTCGTGAAGAGGACTGGGCTAATAACTGGAAACAATATTTCAAGCCTATCAATGTTGGCGAAAAACTTGTTATAAAACCTTCATGGGAAGAATACAGCGGTGACGGAAGCAGAAAGATTCTTGAGATAGACCCTGCGTCCAGTTTCGGAACAGGTCAGCACCACACAACACGCCTTTGTCTTGAACTTCTTGAAAAAAGTCTTAACGGCGGTGACAGGATTCTTGACATGGGTTGCGGAAGCGGTATACTTTCAATAGGGGCTGTGCTTCTCGGAGCTGAAAACGCCGTTGCAGTTGATATTGACGAAAATGCGGCGGCGACTGCGGCGGAAAATGCAGAAAAGAATCATATTCCGAGTGAAAAGTATACAACATATTTCGGCAACATTCTCAGTGACGAAAAACTTGCGGACAGGATAGATGCAAAGTATGATATTATTACGGCAAATATCGTTGCGGACGTTCTGATAGCTATGAAAGACTATTTTGTGCGATATATCACAGATAACGGTATTCTTATTGTTTCGGGAATCATTACAGAACGTATGGACGAAGTTATTGAAGCAATTGAAACGGTCGGATTTGAAAAGCTTGAAATAAATACAAAAGAGGGCTGGGCAGCAGTAAAGTTCATAAAAAATTAAATCCGAAAGCCGACGGAAAACAATGATTTTCTGTCGGCTGAATTTTTATTTATGTTTATTACAGTTTTTGTTGACAAAAATAAAAGTTTGTGATAAAATATATGTATCATGGTGAATGTGATGTGTGCCTCAGAAAGAGGTTAAAAATTATTATAGACAAGGAGAATGATTTAATTGGCACTTTTTAAGAAAAAGAATCAGCAGACCGAAAAGGAAGAAAAAAATCCGGCAAAGGAAATCAAAACAAAAGTACTTGAATGTCTTAATGAAAAACTCAACGGCAATCTTTATGATGAATGCGTAATTATGCCCAGAGGTTACACTATTGATGTTCAGATAGGCAGACGTGAAGAGAAAGATGGTGTTAAGCTTCTTCAGGTAATATTTATCGTGAGAAACGACGATTTCGATGAGCCTCTTCTCGACCCCGTTGACGCACAGGGCAATACAGATGATGACGCTGCAAAAATGGCAGTTGAAATCTTCTACGGCGGTGTATGGCACCCCATTGACCAGTCGCTTTCAAAGAAAAATCCTGTCCACGTTTCCGTAAATTATCTCAGACAGCATTATGATTTTGATATGTATGCACAGTCGATTGTAAGAATCGGTATCAAGGAAAAACAGCCCGTAATGCTTATGAATTACATCAAGTCCGAAATTCCCAAGTATCTCGGTTCAAAGAAATATTACTGGGTGAGGGTGTATCTCTCAAAGTATAAGGACAGAAATATTGTTGAAGTACGTATCAACGGCTCTGTCTGCCCCGACCTTTCACGTTTCTATCAAGCTTATGTTGACGCATGGAACAGTGGTGATGCTTTTATGTCGGAAAAGCAGTATGCTATTTTTGTACAGCGTGAGGACGACCAATGCCCTGAAGTTTACAGGAAAGAGCATATTGTGGACTGTGCAAAGCAGTGTATTGAAATGATGGAAAACTGCAATTCACGTGAAGAATATATGGAACTTGTAAACAAGCTTGAGGAAATTGTGGGCGACAAGAATCTTGCTTCCGAAATCAGAATTTTTATTCCTGAAATCTTTGCAAAGCTTACTCTCGGCTACCGTGAGGGTGACAGCCTTTTCCTTATTGAAGGCGAATCACAGATTGAATTTAAGAAAACCCAGCTCCGTTCTTATTTCTATCTCCAGCAGGTAGTGCTTGAATACCTCAGCAAAAAGCCTGAGCAGGCACGTGTTATGAAAATTGTTACAAACAGTGTTGCTTTCAGAGAACTTAAAAAAGCACACGAACAGGGTCACGAGCCTAAAGACCTTTTTGTTCCGGGTACATCGTACAGAGTAGGAAACGACGATTATAAGGTCTGGTAAAAAAATACGCCTGTCCCTGCCTGATTCTTTCACGGCAGGACAGGCTGTAATATCGCTATCTCGAAAGAAAAGGTGTTGTGAAAATTGACAATATATAATTCAGATAGTTTGAAGGAGGAAAACCAATGAAGAATCAGCTTTGTATCGTGCTTGACTTCGGAGGACAGTATAATCAGCTTATTGCAAGAAGAGTACGTGAATGCGGAGTTTACTGCGAAATAAAGAAGTTCGATACACCTATTGAAGAAATCAAGGCACTTAATCCTATGGGAATTATCTTTACAGGCGGACCTAACAGTGTATATGACGAAACTTCACCGCATATTTCAAAGGAGATTTTTGAAATCGGCGTGCCGATTCTGGGCATCTGTTATGGCTGTCAGATTGTTGCTTACACTCTCGGCGGTAAGGTTGAAAGCTGTACAAAAAGCGAATACGGCAAGATTGAAATTACAGGAAATAATGAAAGTCTTATTTATAAGGACGTTCCCGAAAAGAGCGTTGTATGGATGAGCCATACCGATTATGTGAGTCAGCTTCCCGAGGGTTTTTATGTTACTTCAAAGTCTGATGACTGCCCATGTGCTTCATTTGAAAACCCCGACAGAAAACTTTATGCTGTACAGTTTCACCCCGAAGTTACGCATAGTGAATACGGCAAACAGATTCTGCGTAATTTCCTTTACGAAGTCTGTGAATTTGACGGCGACTGGGTAATGGACGACTTTATTGACAGTACTGTTGCAAAACTCCGTGAACAAATCGGAGATAAAAAAGTTATACTCGGACTTTCGGGTGGTGTTGATTCGTCTGTTGCGGCAGGACTTTTAAGCCGTGCGGTAGGAAAACAATTAACCTGTGTTTTTGTTGACCAGGGTCTTATGCGTAAGGACGAGGGAGACTTTGTGGAAGAAACTTTTACAAAGCTTTTTGATATGAATTTTGTCCGCATAAACTGTCAGAAACAGTTCCTTGAAAAACTGAAAGGCGTTTCCGACCCCGAAAGCAAGCGTAAAATTATAGGTACGGAATTTTATAATGTTTTCTGGAATAAAATTCGTGAAGAGGGGACAGACGGTTTTTTTGCACAGGGTACTATTTATCCCGACCGTATCGAATCGGGTAAGGGAAATTCCGCAGGTCACGGCAGTACCGCAGTAATAAAAACTCATCACAATATGGTGAAAATGCCCGACGATATAAAATTTGACGGCGTTATTGAACCTCTCGGCGACCTCTTTAAAGATGAAGTTCGTCAGGTAGGTGAAAAGCTCGGTATTCCGCACGAACTCGTATGGCGACAGCCTTTTCCTGGTCCTGGGCTGGGCGTGCGTATCATAGGTGAAGTTACCAAAGAAAAAATTAAGGTCTTACAGGAAGCGGACGCTGTTTTCCGTGACGAAATTAAAAAGAGTGGTATAGAAAGCGAACTGAAACAATTTTTTGCCGTTCTGCCCGATGTGAAAACTGTTGGTGTTATGGGTGACCACAGAACTTATGACCATCTTATTGCTATCCGTGCAATCACTACGGACGACTTTATGACGGCTGACTGGGCAAGAATACCTTATGATGTTCTCGCACGTATTTCTAACCGTCTTACAAATGAAGTTGAACACGTAAACAGAGTTGTCTACGATATTACTTCAAAACCGCCAGGGACTGTTGAGTGGGAGTAATGCCAAAACACGATGAAATAGCGTAAATACGTTGTTTTTGCTGTTATTATGATAACATTGGCAACGATTTGGCAATAATTCTCTGTTATTGGCAACAGTTATTGAAAATTCTGTCAGAAATATTTAAGAGCTAACTGATTTTTTGAATCGGTTAGCTCTTTTTTGTTTATTCATTTTCTTTTTTCTGTCGGAGCTGTTTTTCATTACGTTCCGCCTCTGATTTCGGGTATCTGTATCGCCAGTCGTCATATTCTTCACGGGTAATTTCACCGTTGCGGTATTTCTGAGCCATTTCCTCCCACGGTCTGAGCATACCTATCATTTTGTTATACATAAAACCGTTCTGTCTGTTTACTCTTATGCAGATTTCACCGTCAAGCGTGTCAATTTTCAGTCCGTACAAGTCCTCAATAGCGAAAAGCGTGTGCATCAGACCGGTGTAGCTGTCAATATCGGGGACGTTGAGTGCCTCGGTCGATACATCAAGAGTATCTGCGATTTTTTCAATCAAATCAGCTTTCGGAGTACGTGAGCCTGATTCGTACTGTGCTATGCGGATATCGGCAGTTCTATCGGAAAAACCGACTTTTAAACCTAAAAATTTCTGTGTTATTCCCCTGAGATTGCGGATAAAACGTATTCTTTCACCTATTGCCATAAAATTCCTCCTGATAAATAAAATTCAGTTCGACAATTTCAACAAATCAATTATAGCATATTGGTTTAGTGTTTGTCAAGATAGTAGAAATAAAAATGTTTATTAAAAAATAGCTTGACATAACTATAAAAGTTTAGTATAATAGAAATATACTTAAACATATTGAGTTAATATATAGAAAGGAGATAAGCAGAATGTCTGATAAAAGTTTCATGCGTGTTGAGGACGTTGTCAAAGAACTGGACGTTTCAAAGTCCTATGCGTACAAAATTGTACAGCAACTTAACAAGGAACTTACCGAAAAAGGTTATCTTACCATTTCGGGCAGAATCAACAGAAAATATTTTCTTGAAAGAACCTGTTACGGTGATATTTCGGGAAAAAATGAAAGGAATGATTAAATATGTCAGTTTATAAGGACGGCAACAAGTGGCGTGTGATTTACCGCTATACTGACAGCCGTGGCGAACGCAAGCAGTCTCAGAAACGTGGTTTCAGCACAAAAAAAGAGGCTCAGGCGTGGGAACGTGAGCAGATGAACAAGAAAGAATCAAGTCTTGATATGACCTTTGAGAGCTTTTCGGAAATTTATTTTTCTGATATGAAAAAGCGACTGAAAGAAAATACTTATCATACAAAGGAGCATATTCTCAGAGCCTGTTCAGTATCTTTTAAGAATAATACGGATAAAAGCTAAAGTGACCATT
>CAMWVV010000164.1 GCA_947177755.1 uncultured Ruminococcus sp.
CTCATGTGTTTATTATATCATATTTTGTTTCTGTTGTCAAATAGGACAACTATACCAGTAAGCACTGACAGGGATATTCAGCCGTTTACATTCGCTGTAATTGCGTTCAAACTGCTTGTCAACCTGACTGCTTTCTTTGCCGTAGCCTGCACGGAAAATCGCAAAATCAACCTTGCCTGATGCCTTTACTCTGTCCCAGTCGATTACTCCCTGATGTTCCGATACGTCAATACCTCTTGCAACGATTGCTGATGTGATTGACACGTTTCCGGAAGATTTCGGAATACCATAATAGCTGTAAAAATCGTCTGTTACGGAGTAATCGGAAGTCACAACCTCGTCGCCCTTCCAGAAGTTAGACGTTCGTACATCAACGTGAGTTGCAGTATATGTACTGTCAATATTGGCGATACCGCCGAAACCAACATCCTGAGCGGCACAGCTTACTTTCTTTGAACTTATTTTATTGCCCGACTGGTCATAGCATATTATGTCAGCAGCGTAACCTTTCGTGTGGAAGTCCGTTGTAGAACCGCCGACGTTTACGCTATGTGTCGGACAACGATATCCTGAGTTTATTACTATTGCTGAACAGTTCAGAGCCTTGAACAGCCTTTCAAGCTTTTCGGGAAGTTCGGGATTTATAATTGTGTCGTGACTTCCGCCACACTTACAGCGAAATTCCGACACGCTGAAATGTTCCACAAGCATTGAAGTATCATTGAATTTATAAGTATTTGTCATTGTTTAATCTCCTCATTCTTCGGGAAGTCCTGCAACGCTTGTTAGAAGCGACAGTTTTCACAGCACGTATACCGGCAACTTTCAGCCATTTTTTCCAGTTTCTCATCTGTCGGTCTCCTTTTCCGTAGGCAGTTCCATGAAGGCTGTGTGCAGTTGCGTCATCACACCGTTACCGCCCAAGCCGTGATACTGCTGATACATATTTTCGAAGTTCTCCTTTGCAAAAATCGGTGCATAACCCAACTCCATGCACTTATTATAATTATGTAGCATTCTGTCACGGAGCAGTGCCTGTACACCGAGTTCAACGGCTTTCTGACGGGTTTCCTGTCTTTTCAGACGTTTGAGAATTGCCTTTGTGCCTATTCCTAAAATTCCGGATGCAGACAGTACCGAAATTATAATTGTTATAATGTCCTGCATGATTTTTACCTCAATAATTCAGATATTCAATTTTATTGTAACTGAAATTGCTGTTGTCGGCTTTTTCCGTGCCTGAAATGTACAGATAATATGTACCGGCGGTGATATTGCCACAGTTCACAATATGGTCTTTCAGGGAGGTGCTTCCAGCAAAGACCATATCGAAAGTATAAGTAAAATCGCCGTCTGTAATTTTTTCACTCAAGTCTGAAACAGTACCGCCAGACTTAATCAAGTTCAGATGAAGATTCTGATTCATCCAGCTACTAAGAGAGGCGTTTATTGTGATGAGGAGTTTACCTGTGCGAAGTTCAAGCGGGGAGGCAAATAAAATCCACGTATCTGCATCGTTTTCTGACCAGTTGCTGACCGCAATTCCGTACTTTGCCGAAGCGTCACTGACAAAGTTATTTGTACTTGAAATTCCGCCCCATTTTTCAATCACATCTGCATATTTTTGCAGTGTGTCGGCTGAGGTAGATTCGTAAATATAGACTGAGTCACCATAGGCAGAAACGGTTTCCTGCTTTGAAGTAAAAGTGTTGGTGTCCAATAAAACATCTTCTTTGACCGTGTCACCGCCAGACTGCTGTATTTTCAGGACTTTAGGGACAAGCGTATTCAGCTTTTCGGTGGCGGTGGCTTGTACGCCCATAGCGTTCAGATTTTCCGAAAGCTGTGTACGCTGTTTGCCCAGTTCTTCTAAGTATTCGGCAATAGTTGGCATTATTCGGTCACCTCCACAATATCGGCAAGAGCATTCTTTATGCTGCCGACTTCGGTTTTCAGTTCTGAAATTTCCGTCCTGAATGTTGTGTGTTCTCCCTGAATATTTTCGTGTAAATCCTGCAAATCACGGTTATAAACCACTCTCAAAACATATTTTTCAGCAAGATACTGTTCAGTAAGTGTGTCAAGAAAATTTTTGTTTTCGTGTGTGTGAGTATCGGTTTCAAGACTATCTATATGTCTCCATTGCTCATCGTCAACGGCAGACAGACTGGCACTAAGTACATGAATACGAGAAATCAGCGTTGTTTCAATATCGTCCAGAAATTCTTTATTTTTGTGAGTATGAGCTAAAGTTGTGAGTTCTGCAAGCTTTTCTTCGATTTTTTCAGTCTCCACCGACGCACTTCCAGTATCTCCCTTGTCACCCTTATCACCTTTCAGGGAGTTCAGAAAATCCGCTTCAGTTCCGTAGTTTCCCTGTGCAAGCCACACATCATATGCGGACTTTCCGTCTGCTCCGGTATCGCCTTTGTTACCCTTTGAACCTGTCGCACCTTTGTCGCCTTTTTCACCCTGAATACCCTGCAAACCTGTATCTCCCTTTTCGCCTTTAAGAGAGTTCAGGAAATCCGTTTCAGTTCCGGAATTACCGACAGACAGCCATATTTCATAGGCAGATTTTCCGCTTGCACCGGTTTTTCCGGTAGCTCCGGTTGAACCTTTTTCACCCTGTATTCCTTGTTCACCAGTGTCACCTTTGTCGCCCTTATCTCCCTTGGCACCCTGTTTTCCAGTATCTCCTTTGTCGCCTTTAAGAGATGCAAGCCATTGTGTCTGTGTACCTTCAAAACCATTTTCCTTTGCGATTTCATAGGCTGAAAGACCGTTTTCACCGTCTTTTCCGTCAACGCCGTTCTGTAATGATGAGGCTTTTTCCTCCAGCTTCTGCAAAAGCTGTGTGTACAGGTCGGGAGTTGGCGGAACTTCTTCAGCACCGTCACCGACAAATCCGGACGGTCTGACGTTAAGAGTTACAGGAACAGTTGTCGCACGAAGTCCGTTGATGTTCTCCGCATCATAGCCGAAGACCGACATTCTGACCGCACCTGCATGAAGTTCCGAAGGGAGCAGACATGATAAACCGTCTGTTCCAAGCACACGATTATAGGTTTCATCACACTGTGTAAACTGCACGACTTTATGGAATTTCTTCCAGTCGCCGTCAAATACGAATTTAAGGTTGACAAAAGAAATCTGCTGGTCTGCAATAACTTCACGTTCAAGAATTTCAATTTTCTGCTGTTTTACAAGGAATTTCCACATTATTCCCTTACCTCATTCCATACTTTATTTTCGGAATCAAACTGCATATATCCGTCGGTACACTGGATTCTTTCCAGTCCGGACGAGTCAACGTTCATATAGGTACGACCGTCCCAATTCTGCCTTTTGGTGATTTTTTCCCATTCTTCAAGACTGCCCTCGTATGTGATACTTTCAAGAGCCTTACAGTCCCTGAAACAATGCATGGAAAGTTCTTTCACCGTTGTTGCAATCGTGAAATTTTTCAGTCCTGTGCAATGAATAAACATAAATTCACCAATCACAGCACCTTCATATCGTACCGTTTCGAGATTTGTGCAACCCTGACACACCGATTGTCCGACCGTTTCGACAGACGGTGGAACAGTCAGTGAAGTAACCGCACTGCCCCAGAATGCACCGTCTCCTATTTCCGTAAGCCCGTTGGGAATCGCTATACTTGTCAATCCGTTCACTTCACCTAAATTTTCGTATTTATACAAGAAACAACCTGAACCAAGCGTTTTCAGAGTTGTCGGAAGTGAGGCGGATGTGAGGTTTTCGCAGTTATAAAATGCACGGTTACCAATAGAAGTTATATTATCTGATACCATAAGTGTTTTCAGATTTTCGTTATCATAGAAAGGCGATGGATTTTCATTGCCATAATCGTACATTTCGCCTGTACCACGCAGTAAAATCGTTCCGTCGGAATAAATTATATAATTTATGCTGTCACCGCACTGACCGCTTTCGATAATATCGTTAGTGAGTTCGTCAACTCTTGCCTGAAAACTGTTTACTTTTTCAATCAGTTCTTCCGTTTTATTCAAAAGTTCGGTAACCCTGCACTTTCCTAAAATACACTTGCAGTAACCGCAGACGTTCTCATCAGCACGGTAGTCCCACCAGTCCGCCTCAGTGATACACGAAGCACCAGGATTCATGCGAACGGCATATAACAGTAAATTTGTACGTGTTTCGCTTGTCGGAATCTCAGGGAGCTGTGGATTTTCGGCAGGCTGTCCGAGTACAACGTCAAGCCAGACATTCCGCACACCGTCGGACGTATCACAGGCGATTACGATTGCTATATATCTTGGAAACGTAGGGTCTTGCCAGCCGACAAAGTCCATCAAATATGGCTCGTCATTGACAAAATAATGTCCGTTTATCCAAGCCTTACCCGTTCCGATAACAACCTGTCTGCCTTCACCTGTTGAAGTCAGGTTGAAATTATCGCCGTAAGTGTCTAAAATACCATTGCAGATGATGCTTGAAAGATATGTCGTGAAATCTTCTGCTGTGTACGTTCTGTCAAGTCCTTTGGAGTCGAAAAAGCCGCTGTGGAATGCCATAAAATCACTCTCCTTTGAATGTTGGTGTCAACGAATATTCGTTCTGGTCAAAACTTTCAATCATGCCGACAAGCTGAATTTTCGGCTGTCTCAGACCGAATCGGTCATGCTGTACCGTCACATAGTCGCCTAAAAAATAGTCCCTGTTGTACTGATATTGTCTGTCGTTCATTGCTATTGTGCTTTCACTTTTTTCTGTTATCGATGCAAGCTTTTCCCTGCCACGTTCCTGCAACATGGCAGTGTATTCATTTGCGGGAAGATGTGTAGTTTCACCGTTTGTCTCTTCTAAAACCAAGTCAAATTTCACAAAGTCACACCCCCAGTGCGTTTCTTGTCTGTCTGTAAATCTCAAGTCTTGACAGCGATTTAGGTGAATTATTAGTTTGATTTACTGTACGGCTGTTGTCGGTTTGGTAATAGTTGTTTACCGTTCCGGCATTGCCCGTAAACGCCCCTGAAATGCCGTTTAAATCATAGTTCAATCCACTGTCAAGAGTTAACTGCATTGCACCTGCAACGCCTGAAATCGCTTTTTCAACGGCTTTCTGTGAACTTTCAATACCTTTTGCAAGACCCTGCATGAAATCGGGCATCCAGCTTTCAAAATCCGTCAGAGGACCTTTTTCAGGTACGGAAAAATGGAGATATTCCCATATCATATTCGCAACGTCGGACACTATATTTCCCAGACTGCCCATCTGATAATTAATGCCGTTGATGAGGTTCTGCATAAGGTCGTAGCCCCAGTCCCAAGCCTGATTTACAAGACTGTACCATACATTTGAAATACTGTATTTAATGGTGTTCAGAATGCTTTTTATATTTTGTGAAATGCCGTTCCATGCGTTTGAAATTACCGACTGTACG
>CAMWVV010000165.1 GCA_947177755.1 uncultured Ruminococcus sp.
GAATATGTACTGGTAAGCCTTGCATCAGCTCATTTCATAAACGGTGCAATCAAGAAAAACCAGAAACTTTCCATCAACATTGTAAATGAAAGTATTTTACTGCAGGCTGATTATTGCGGTGCTGTCAGCGGTACAAAAGAGGATAAAAATAATCTTTTTAATTATGAAATAGGCGACGACGGAACGCCTGTTATCAAAAAATCACCTCTTGTTATGGAATGCAGAGTTGCAGATATTTACAATACGAAAGGATTTGAAAGCTTTATCTGTAAAATCAGCAGCACCTATGTTGAAGAAGAATATCTCAATGAGTCAGGTAAGATAAATTATCATGAACTGAAACCTGTACTGTTTGAATTTCCAACATACGAATACCTTAAAACAGGCGAAGTCATCGGAAAATGCCTGTCGTTCAAAAATAATAAAAAAGTTTAAGTAAGGAGAAAAAATGCCAAAGGGTTCAAAAGAATTAACAGCAGCACGAAAAGATGAAATCATTTCAGCTTGTGCGGAATTGTACAAAACAATGAGTTTTAAGGAAATCACCATTAAAGAGATAGGTAATGCCACTACATTTACACGAACTTCAATTTACAACTATTTTCAGACTAAAGAGGAAATTTTTCTTGCTTTACTTCAGAAAGAATATGAATTATGGGTTGATGATTTGAAACGTATTCATAATGAGCATGAAAAAATGACTGTTTCAGAATTTGCAGATGCAATCGCAAAATCTCTTGAAGAAAGAAAAAATCTGCTGAAAATCATGTCCATGAATCACTATGATATGGAAGAAAACAGCCGTATTGAAAGCCTTGCAGATTTCAAGGTAGTTTATGGTCAGTCATTAACAGAGGTCAGAAATTGTCTTGATAAGTTTTTCCCTGAAATGACAATTCAGGAAAAACAGGATTTTATTTATTCGTTTTTTCCGTTTATGTTCGGTATATATCCCTATACTGTTGTAACCGACAAGCAAAGGGAAGCTATGAAGCTTGCTGATGTAAACTATGTATATATGTCAATTTATGAGATAACATATGCGGAGGTAAAAAAGTTACTCTCTTGATATGTCCGTAAAGCATGGATTTCTATTCGATATAAGTATTTGATTTTTCATCTGATTCATGATAAGATGAATATATAAAGTTCAATTAAAAAGGAGTGTGACGATGTATGAAATATACAAAACTTGGAAATTCGGAACTGAACGTATCCAGAATATGCATGGGCTGTATGGGTTTCGGAGATGCACAGAACGGACAGCACTCATGGACGCTGGACGAGGAGCATTCCAGTGAGATAATTAAGCGTGGACTTGAGCTTGGAGTTAATTTCTTTGATACGGCTATCGGTTATCAGTCGGGAACGAGCGAGCAGTTTCTCGGCAGAGCAATCAAGGATTTTGCGAAACGTGACGAAGTTGTAATTGCAACGAAATTTCTACCGAGAACACAGGAAGAAATTGAAGCAGGTATCAGCGGTCAGCAGCATATTGAATGTATGATAAACAAAAGCCTTGAAAATCTTGATATGGATTATGTTGACTTATATATTTATCATATGTGGGACTGGAATACACCAATTTATGATATTTTAGACGGTCTTAACAATGTTGTGAAGTCTGGAAAAGCAAGATATATCGGAATTTCAAACTGCTATGCGTGGCAGCTTGCAAAGGCAAATGCGATTGCTGAACGTGAGGGATTTGCTAAGTTTGTAAGCGTGCAGGGACACTATAATCTCATTTTCCGTGAGGAAGAACGTGAAATGGCAATGCTGTGTGCGGAGGATAATATTGCCATGACGCCTTACAGTGCCCTTGCAAGCGGACGGCTTTCACGTCTTCCAAATGAAACATCGAAACGTTTTGAACAGGACAGTTATGCCAAATTCAAGTACGATGCAACAAAGGAACAGGACGAGAAAATCATTCAGCGTGTAGCTGAACTTGCGGAAAAGCATGGAGTTACCATGACGGAAATTTCTCTTGCATGGCTTTTGACAAAAGTTACTTCTCCTATCGTTGGTGCAACAAAAATGCACCATATTGAAGGAGCAGTAAAAGCGGTTGACCTGAAACTTTCAGCGGAAGAAATCTCATACCTTGAAGAATTATATATCCCACATTCACTCACAGGTGTTATGGCTCAGAATAAGCCATCGAATGCCAATGAAAAACACGTCTGGAGTACAGGCAATCAGAAAATTTAAGGAGGTCATAGTATGAAAAAATTGATTTCTTTTTTTGTATCGGGTATCATGTCTTTAAGTGCAGTGGTTACAAGCGTTCCATTCCATACTGCTGTCGCTGAATCTGCAACATATACAGTAAAGGACGCTGAAAATTTACGTGATTTTCTGTTAAGCAGAATTTCAGGAAAAGACATTTCAGGAAAGTCATATGATTTGAACGGCGACGGCAGGGTTGATATATTTGATTTATGTCTGATGAGAAGTGAAATACTTAAACAGCCGGAAGAAAACAACAATGATACACTTGTTGTATATTTTTCAAGAACCGGCAACACTGAAAAAATAGCTGAATATCTCATTGATATAACTCATGCAGACAGCTATGTTATTGAAGCGGAAATTCCATATACAGACGAGGATATAGCATATACAAACTCCTCATGCCGTGCCAACAAAGAACAGAATGACAAGTCAGCACGCCCTGCAATAGCAAAGCCGATTGAATCAATCGACAGTTATGATGTTATTTATCTCGGCTATCCTATTTGGTGGGGCGAAGAACCTCGTATTATAGATACTTTCCTTGAAAGCTATGATTTTTCCGATAAAATCGTTGTGCCGTTCTGCACATCGGCAAGCAGCGGAAATGCGGCAAGTGAAAGAAATATTGCAAATCTCGTACCTATCGGAAATCAGCTTGAGGGAAAGAGATTTTCTGCAAGTGCATCAAAGGAATCAGTCGAAACATGGCTGAATGAAAAACAGGCTGAAATATCAGATATAAGAAAGAGCAGCGAAAATATGCAGTATACATTGATAAAAGGCGGTACTTTTCAAATGGGAAGTCCTGAAAGTGAACCTGAACGCAGTTCAGATGAAATTCAACACAGCGTGACTGTAGGAGATTTCTATATGTCAAAAACTGAAATTTCACAGAAAGATTATCAGGAGATAATGGGCGAAAATCCCAGTGATACAAAGGGTGATGACCTGCCTGTTACCAATATAACATGGTACGATGCTGTGCAGTATTGCAATAAACTAAGTCAGAACGAAGGACTTACACCATGCTACACAATTTCAGGAAACACGGTTACTTGGGATAAAAGTGCAAACGGCTACCGTTTGCCTACCGAAGCCGAATGGGAATATTCTGCACGTGCCAACACTACTACACCTTTCAGTTTTGGGGATTATGTTCACAACAGCGACGCTAACTGTTACAATGCTTATGGCTACAACAATGATGCAAGCGGTAACTGGGTAAACGGTTCTAATGCATATCTGAGGAAGACAGTACCGGTAACTCAGTATTCCGCAAACGATTACGGACTTTATAATATGCACGGAAATGTTGCCGAATGGGTATGGGACTGGTATAGTGAATATGATTCAAAAACATCTGCTGATCCCACTGGTTCGGAAAGCGGTAACACTAAAGTTGTAAGAGGCGGTGGCTGGAATGACCACCCTAAGCATATACGTTCTGCTTATCGAGGTGCACAGCCTGCTGATGTTGGTCTTTACAGTATTGGTATTCGACCAGTAAGAAATGCCGGAACAGCTAAGGGAACAGTCAAAAGCGTATACAGTGCAAAAGCTGAACAGAAAACCGGAAAAACGCTGATTGTCTACTTCTCACAGACTGGCAATACTGAGGGTTTAGCAAATCTTATCCATGAAATGAGTGGTGTGGATATTGTACGTCTTGAAAGAAAAACTCCTTATTCATCAAGCAGTAATGGTCCTGTATTGTACGGCGAGGCACTGGACGAACTCCGTGCTGAAGCTGTTCCGGAACTGAAAGAATATCCCGATATTGAACAATATGACACAATTCTTCTTGGTTACTGTAACTGGTGGTCGTCAATTCCTGCATCTGTCCGCAGTTTTCTGATGCACGACGATTTCAGCGGAAAGACTATTATTCCTTTCTGTTCTATGGGCGGAGGACGTTTCGGACAGACGATAAGCGCAATTGCAAAATTAGCTCCCGACAGCGTTATAAAGGAAGGTCTGGAAGTTACTTATTCTTCTTATGACCGTGCCGAAATAGAAAAGTGGCTGAAAACAAACAATATAAATTAATTAAGTCTTTACAGACAGAAACGGAGATCATTATGAGTAAAAAAATAGTACAGACCGCCGGAAAAGAACAGCTCGGAGAATTTGCACCTATGTTTGCACATCTCAATGACGATGTACTTTTTGGCGAGGTATGGAACGAAACAGTCATAGATGTAAAAACAAAGTGCATCATAACAGTTGTATCCCTTATGGCTTCGGGAATTACCGACACATCACTGACATATCATTTGCAGAATGCAAAGGCACACGGCGTTACAAAAGAAGAAATTGCGGCGATAATAACTCATGCAACGATGTATGTGGGCTGGCCAAAGGGCTGGGCGGTATTCCGACTTGCAAAAGAGGTGTGGAATGAGGAAACTTCTGCAATGACTGAAAAAGAAAAATATCAGAATACAATTTTCTTCCCTGTCGGTGAAACTAATGACGCTTACGCACAGTATTTTGTCGGACAGAGTTATTTAGCTCCCGTATCAGCTGGGCAAGTACCGATTTTCAATGTCACATTTGAGCCTGCCTGCCGTAACAACTGGCACATACATCATGCAAAAAGTGGCGGTGGTCAGATGCTTATCTGCGTTGGCGGACGTGGTTATTATCAGGAATGGGGAAAAGAAGCAATTGAAATGAATCCCGGCGATGTTATCAACATTCCTGCCAATGTAAAGCACTGGCACGGAGCTGCTCCAGATTCGTGGTTTTCGCATCTTGCTGTCGAGATTAACGGAGAAGATACAGGCAATGAATGGCTGGAAGCGGTTTCCGATGAGGATTACGGTAAATTAAAATGAGCGGAGAAATAATATGAAAAAAGCAGCATTAACAATACTTTCATTTTTCTGCATTTTTGCAATGTCAGGCTGTGGAAATTCCCAGACGGGCATCGATATTGATTCTGAAAATTCAGTTCAGGATACAACAGCAGAACCCACTAAATCAGAAAAAACAACTGCTGGAAATTCTGATATAATTTCAGAATCTGAAGCTGTTGCAGTATCTGAACCTGAAGAAGAATCAAGTAGTACGAAGACTGAAACTTTAGTAGTGTATTTTTCTGCTACAGGTACGACAAAAGGTGTTGCAGAGCGTATTGCATCGGTAACAAACGCTG